>NZ_JBHWEN010000007.1:0-225472 GCF_042734215.1 Kitasatospora sp. NPDC059673
TCCAACCGATCCAGACGGACCGGCCGGGGATGTCAACATATCTGGCGTTGACTTTTGGCACGCTGTTGAGTTCTCAAGGAACGGACACTTCCTTCAGGCGGCCTTCCGACCTGCCCTCCGGGCGCTTCGTTCTTTCGTGTTTCCAGCCTATCAGATGTTTTCCGCTCCGTTTTCCGGAGTTTCATTCATTCCGACTCGCTCTCGTCTTCCCGACCTGACGGCCCGTCCGACGTTTCAAACTCTAGCCGATCCCCGCTCCGAAAAGCGAATCCGCCGCAATCTCCGAAAACGCGCACAGCACATATGAACGGAGACGCGAAAAGGACGCGACCCGTCACGGATCAACTGGGTGGTTCTCAAGGATTGGCCGCCCCGGGACCGTCCACACAGATGCGTGTCCGGTGCTCCCTGCCGAGCGACCAGTGAACACTACGCCGGATTCACCCCGGGTGCAAACACCCGCACGAGCCGACCCGGAACGCTCCCCACCCAGGCGCCCAAGCTCAGAACGGGAGGCTCGTCGGAGACGGCAAGGTCTTCGGCCCACCGGGGTGGCACCGGTTCAGGTGTGGGCAGCTGAAGTGCGGCCACAGCATCCGCGACCGGCCGAGGTCGCGGCCGTCACCGACGCAGTGTCGGGGTCGAGGCCGCGGCAGTGTCGTGCGCCGTCGCCGTGCTGTCCGGCCGGGGTTCGGGAGAGCAGCAGCTCGGCTGTGTCCTCGTCGCGACCGGCGAGTCCCGCGATGTCGACCAGGGCCTGGACAAGAAAGTGGTCGTCAATTCCTGTGCTCAGCAGGACGAACGCCTCGTCGGCCCGGCCATGACGGGCCAGCAGGTGCCCCAAGCGCGGCGTCCATGGCCGCGCACCGTCCCCAGCCCCACCGACACCAGGCACCAGGCACCAGGCACCAGGCACCAGGCACCAGGCACCACCCGCGCCGACACCAGACACCAGGCACCAGGCACCACCCGCGCCGACACCAGGCACCCCGCCCCCGCCGCGAACACGCGCGACGGCCGGCCCGGAAGTTCTCTTCCGAACCGGCCGTCGCACGCTCGAGCCACCAGAAAGCGGCCCGTCAGCCCTGGCGCCCCATCTCCTCCGCGATCGCGGCGGCGAAGGCGTCGATGTCGGCCTCGGTAGTGTCGAAGGCGGCCATCCAGCGGACCTCGCCGGTGTGCTCGTCCCAGAAGTAGAAGCGGTAGCTCTTCTGGAGGCGCTCGCTGACCTCGCGCGGGAGGATCGCGAAGACGGCGTTGGCCTGGACGGGGCGGACGACCGTGACGCCGGGGATCTCACGGACGGCGGCCTCCAGGCGGAGCGCCATCGCGTTGGCGTGGCCGGCGTTGCGGAGCCAGAGGTCGCCGGTGAGCAGGGCCTCGAACTGGACGGAGACGAAGCGCATCTTCGAGGCGAGCTGCATCGACATCTTGCGCAGGTACTTGAGGTCGCGGACCTTCTCGGGGTTGAGGACGACCACGACCTCGCCGAGCAGCAGGCCGTTCTTGGTGCCACCGAAGGAGAGCACGTCGACGCCGGCGTCGGTGGTGAACTCGCGGAACGGGACGCCGAGGGAGGCGGCGGCGTTGGCGAGCCGGGAGCCGTCCATGTGGACGAGCATGCCGCGTTCGTGGGCGTGCTCGCAGATCGCGCGGACCTCGTCGGCCGTGTAGAGGGTGCCGAGTTCGGTGGACTGGGTGATGGAGACGGCGAGCGGCTGGGCCCGGTGCTCGTCGCCCCAGCCCCAGGCCTGCTGGTCGATCAGCTCGGGGGTGAGCTTGCCGTCGGGGGTGGGGACGGTGTGGATCTTGATGCCGGCGAGCTTCTCGGGCGCGCCGCACTCGTCCACGTTGATGTGCGCGGTGGCGGCGGCGATCACCGCACCCCAGCGCGGCAGCAGGGCCTGCAGCGCGACCACGTTGGCGCCGGTGCCGTTGAAGACGGGGAACGCCTCGGCCCGGTCGCCGAAGTGGCGGCGGAAGACGGTCTGCAGGTGCTCGGTGTACTGGTCCTCGCCGTAGGCGATCTGGTGACCGTCGTTGGCCAGGGCTATCGCGGCGAGGATCTCGGGGTGGACGCCGGCGTAGTTGTCGCTGGCGAAGCCGCGCACGGCGGGGTCGTGGTGCCGCACCGCGTCGGTCGGGCCGAAGGGGGTGGTCATCGGGCTGTCAGCCACAGGTGCTGTCCGTTCAGTTCTGCTGCGGGGCGGTCCCAGAGGCCCGCCATGGTGGTGGCCAGGTCGGCGGTGTCGGTGAAGCCGGGGAACTTGGCGTCCGGCTTCTCGGCACGCATCTCGGGGCTGACCAGGGCCTTGATGACCAGGATGGCAGCTGCGGCGGTGGGGGTTCCGTCCTCGGCGGTGGTCTCCTTCGTGAAGGAGTGCGCCATGGCGAGGGTCCAGGCCTCGGTGGCGGCCTTGGCGGCGGCGTAGGCGGCGCCACCGCCGGTGGGCTTGTGCGCGGCGGCGGCCGAGACCATGGCGTAGCGGCCGGCGGGGCTGCGCAGCAGGGCGGGCTGGAAGGCCAGCGAGGTGTGCTGGAGGGTGCGCACGACGGTGTCGTGCAGGAAGTCCCAGTCGTCTATCCGGGTCTCGAAGAAGGTCTTGCTGCCGCGCCAGCCGCCGACCAGGTGGATCAGGCCGTCGACGTGGCCGTGTTCGGCTTCGAGGTGGTCGGCCCAGTCGTGGACTTCCTGCGGGTCGAGCAGGTCGATGACCTGCCCGGTGATCTGTGCGCCGGGGACGGCGGTGCGGATGCCGTCGATGGCCTTGTCGAGGCGCTGCTGGTCGATGTCGGCGCCGATCACGGTGGCACCGTCGGCGGCGAGGCGGCGCAGGGTGGCCTGGCCGGCGGGGCCGCTGGCTCCGGCGACGGCGATGACCTTGCCGGCCAGCGGGCGGCCGTTGTCGGTGGCGGGTGCGGTGGTCACGCGGCGATCTCCTCGACGTCGGCGCTGGTGATGCCCTTGGTGTCGGCGATGACCCGGCTGAGCTTCTTGGCCAGGGCCTCGTAGAACATGCTGAGCGGGAACTCGTCGGGGTGGACGGCGTCGCACAGCGCCTTGCGCAGTGCCTTGTCGTCGCCGAGGTCGAGCGGGAGTGCCTCGGGGCCCTTGGCCCAGGTGGAGGCGGGGTGCGGGGTGAGGTACTTGGAGACCAGCTGGTAGGCGGCGATCCAGTGGGCGGTCTTGGGCCGGTCGATGCCCTCGCGGTAGAGGGTCTCGATCTCGGCGCAGAGCTGGTTGGTGACCTCGGCGACGCGCGACCAGTCGATGGTGAGGCGGTTGTCGCGCCAGCGCAGCGCGTCGTGCTTGTGCAGGTAGGCGAAGAGCAGCTGGCCGCCCATGCCGTCGTAGTTGCGGACGCGGTCGCCGGTGACCGGGAAGCGGAACATCCGGTCGAACAGGACGGCGTACTGGACGTCGCGGCCCTGGGTGTAGCCCTCGGCCTCCAGCTTGACCGACTCCTTGAAGGTGTTCAGGTCGCAGCGGAGCTCTTCGAGGCCGTACATCCAGAACGGGCTGCGCTGCTTGATCATGAACGGGTCGAAGGGCAGGTCGCCGTGGCTGTGGGTGCGGTCGTGGACCAGGTCCCACAGGACGAAGGTCTGCTGGACGCGGTCCTGGTCCTGGAGCAGGCTCGCCGCGTCGGCGGGGATGTCCAGGCCGAGCTGGCGGACGGCGCTGGTGGAGACGGTGCGGAAGCGGGCGGCCTCGCGGTCGCAGAAGATGCCGCCCCAGGTGAAACGTTCCGGCGCTTCGCGGACGGCCACCGTCTCGGGGAACAGCACCGCGGAGTTGGTGTCGTAGCCGGCGGTGAAGTCGTCGAAGGTGATGCCGAGGTAGCCCGGGTTGTCGAAGCGGGTCTTCTCCAGCTCGGCGATCCACTCGGGCCAGACGACCTTCAGCAGGACGGCTTCCAGGTTCCGGTTCGGGTTGCCGTTCTGGGTGTACATCGGGAAGACGACCAGGTGGCCGATGCCGTCGACGCGCTGCTCGTCGGGGCGGAAGGCCATCAGCGAGTCCAGGAAGTCGGGCTCCCGGTAGCCGGTGTCGGCCCACTTGCCGAGGTCGGTCCGGACGGCGGCGAGGTACTCGGCGTCGTGCGGGAAGTACGGGGCGAGCTCGGCGACGGCGGCCTGCACGGTCTCGACCAGCGGATCGACGGTGGCGCGCGGCACGGCGGCGAGGTCGATCGAGCCGTCCTTGGACTGCAGGGGCCGGAGGGCCTCGACGGCGTCCTTGAGGCGCAGCCAGGCCGGGTGCACGGCGAGGTCGGCGGTGGGGGCGTCACCCGCAGCCGCGAGAGTCGGCGAAAGATTCTGCATCTCAGGCTCACTTCGACAGGAGTTATTTCGACAAGACCACGTTAAATGCGAAAGGTCTTCCGGCTCAAGAGCAAGTTGACGGCGGACGCTCCAGTTCGTAGCGCGATCGACTCCGCTCCCTGACGAGTTGGATGAAACGGACAGATCCGGCGTTGCTTCCGGTACGGCCGACCCTGCCCCGCCCCCGAACTCACCGCCACCGGGGACCACCGGAGCGTCACCGCCGGCCGCGCCGGGTGCCGCGCGCACGCCCGCCGCGGGACCGCCCGAGCCTCGGTGCGCCCCCGTTCACGCCCTGCTGCGCCCGGTCGGGGTCGGTGATCGTGGGGTGGGCGCGCACATCCGGCCGGAGGGGGAGGCGATGCACGGTCCGGCGCTGGTGAACTGGCTGCTGGCGGCGCTGGCCACGGGCAGCGGCGGCTACTGCGGGTGGCGGCTACGGCGGGGTCGGCAGGGCGCGGCCTGCGGGGGCGAGCGACCGGCCCGCCGCGAGTCGGACCTGCTGGAGGCGGCGATGGGACTGGGCATGGCCGGGATGGCGCTGCTGCCGGGGGTCGCCTGGGGCTGGCCGTACGCGCTGCTGGCGGCGGCGCTGCTGGTCGGCGCGCTCGCCGGACGCAGCGGGGCCGGGCTGCGGGCGCACCGGCTGCACCACGGGATCGGCGCGCTGGCGATGGCGTACATGGCGCTGGCGATGGCCGGCGGCGCGCCGGGCGGGCACGCCGGTCATCACGGGGAGCCGGCCGGGCTGCCGGTGGTGACGGGGCTGCTGCTGGTGTACTTCGGCGGCTATGCCCTGTGGGAGGGCAGCCGGGTGATCGCGGCGGGCGGCGCGACGGTGGCGGCGCCGCTGCCGCGGGCCTGCCGGGCGGCGATGGGGATCGGGATGTTCGCGATGCTGCTGACCATGTGACCCCTCTTCGGGGCCCCCGTCGCGGATGGCTGACGGGGCGTCCGAAACCCTGCGGGGACGTGGTGTTGGTCACTGGAGGCACCCGGCCGTTCCCCGTCGGCGTGAGGCGGCATAGGTTGGGGGGAGGCGCACTGCCGCGCCTCGAAAACCCGCCTCGGGGGGCTTCTGCCATGACGGCACTGCTGAGCCTGCTGCTGCTCGGACTGCTGCTCGCCACCGTGGCGCCGAGCCGCCTGGCCCGGGCCCGTTGGCCCGAGCGAGAACCGGTGCTGGCCCTGCTGGTGTGGCAGATGCTGGTGGTCGCGGTGCTGTTGTGCTGCGTGCTGAGCCTGTTGCTGGCGAGTGCGGCAGCTCTGCCGGCCTGGCGGGACGTGGTGTTCTCGGGCGCCCCGGACGGGGTGGTGGAGGCGTACGGCCTGGCCGGCCGGGAGGGTTGGGGCCGGCTGTCGGCGGCGGTACTGGCGGCGGGCGGGCTGTGGACGGCGCTGTCGCTGGCCCGGGAGATCCGTTCGGCGCGCGCGGAGCGCGGCCACCGTCATACCCAACTGGCGCGGCGGGCCCCCGAGTTGCCCCCCTCGCTGCTGCCGCGTCGGCGGCCGGCCAAGGAGCCGCTGGTGGTGCTGGAGAACGTCCGGCCGCAGGCCTGGTCGCTGCCCGGGCCGCAGGCCCGGCTGGTGGTGACCACGGGGGCGCTGCAGCAGCTGTCGGACCGGGAGCTGGCGGCGGTGCTGAGCCACGAGCGGGGCCATGTCCGGGCCCGGCACCACTGGTTGACGCAGTGTGCGCAGGCGCTGGCGACGGGCTTTCCGGGGGTGGGGGTGTTCTCCGAGTTCCGCGACCAGGTGGCGGTGCTGGCGGAGCTGGCGGCGGACGACCGGGCCGCCCGGCGGCACGGGCGGGTGACCACCGCGCTGGCGCTGGCGGAGCTGAACAGCGAGGTGTTCGCGTCCTGCCCGCCGCGGCAGCTGGCGCAGTCGCCGGCCCGGGTGGACCGGCTGCTGCTGGGCGAGCCCCGGCTGTCGCGCCGGGCCCGGCTGGGCTGGACGCTGGCGGCGCTGGCCGCACCCGTGACGGCGGCGCTGATCGCGGCCGCACCGGGGCTCTCGACCCTGCTCTGAACCGGGGCCTGCCCGGCCGATCCTGCGGGGCGCGCGCCGCCGCCCACCGATCCGACAGGATCGACCGGACAGACCCTGCGGCCGCGCCCTCAGCCCTGCCCGCCGAGCTTCTCGGCGAGGATCCGGCGGTGCACGGGGCGGGCCTTGCGGTAGCGCTCGCGGCCCTCGTCGGTGAGCGTGATGAAGATGCCCCGGCGGTCGTCCGCGCACATCGAGCGCTGCACCAGGCCGGCCTTCTCCATCCGGGCGACCAGCCGGGAGAAGGCGCTCTGGCTGAGGTGCACGCTCTCGGAGAGCACCTGGGCGCGCGAGCCCGTCAGGTGCTCCTCCTGCTCGTACTCCCAGAGGCGCTCCAGCAGTTCGAACTCGCTGACGCCGAGTCCGAAGGTCTCGCCGAGCTCGCGGTCTATCGCACAGGACGTGGTCGCATGGCTGGCCAGCACGGCGCGCCACTTCTCGGCCAGCGCCGTCTCCGCCTCTGGGTCACGATCCGGATCTAGGTCGGTCACGCCGCCAGGTTAGCACATGCGTACGCATCTGTTGCAGCTACATTAAATGCACTTGCATCCCATGCATATGCATGTAGCGTACGGTGCCATGACCGACACGCGATGGACCCCACGCCTCTGGGGCGCCCTGGTGGTGCTCTGCGCCGCCATGTTCCTGGACGCCCTCGACGTCTCGATGGTGGGCGTCGCCCTGCCCTCGATCGGCGCCGACCTGCATCTCTCCGACTCCGCCCTGCAGTGGGTGGTGAGCGGCTACGTCCTGGGCTACGGCGGTCTGCTGCTGCTCGGCGGTCGCGCCGCCGATCTGCTCGGCCGTCGCCGGGTGTTCCTGATAGCCCTCGCCGTGTTCGCCGGCGCCTCGCTGCTCGGCGGCCTGGTCGACAGCGGCCCGCTGCTGATCGGCGCCCGCTTCCTGAAGGGCGTCAGTGCCGCGTTCACCGCCCCGGCCGGCCTCTCCATCATCACCACCACGTTCGCCGAGGGCCCGGCCCGCAACCGCGCGCTGTCCATCTACACCACCTGCTCCGCCGCCGGCTTCTCGCTCGGCCTGGTGATCAGCGGGCTGCTGACGTCGGCCGGCTGGCGGCTGACGTTCCTGATGCCCGTCCCGATCGCGCTGATCGCCCTGCTCGCCGGCGTCAAGCTGCTGCCCCGCCAGCACGGCGAGCAGCGCAGCTCCGGCGGCTACGACATCGCGGGCGCGATCACCGGCACCGCCGCCGTGCTGCTGCTGGTCTTCACGGTCACGGAGGCGCAGGGCGCGGGCTGGCTGTCGCTGCGCACGCTCGGCTCGCTGCTGCTGGTGGCCGCGCTGGCCGCGGCCTTCCTGCTGATCGAGGCGCGCACCGCGCACCCGCTGGTGCGGCTCGGCATCTTCCGCAACGCGGGCGTCCGCCGGGCCAATCTGACGGCGCTGACGCTGATGGGCTCCTACGCGGGCTTCCAGTTCGTGGCCACGCTGTACCTGCAGCGGCTGCTCGACTGGTCGGCGCTGGAGACGGCGCTCGGCCTGCTGCCCGGTGGCGCGATCGTCGCCTTCTCGGCCGGCTCGGTCAGCCGCCTGCTGGACAGGTTCGGCCCGGAGCGGGTGCTCCCGGTCGGCGTCGTCTCGATGGTCCTCGGCTACGCGCTCTTCCTGCGGCTGGACGAGCACAGCTCCTTCCTCGGCCTGGTGCTGCCCAGCATGCTGCTGATCGGCGCGGGCTTCGCGCTCGCCTTCCCCTCCATCAATGTGGCCGCCACCAGCGGCGTGACGGACGACGAACAGGGCCTCGCCTCGGGCCTGGTGAACACCGCGCTCCAGGTGGGCGGCGCGATAGTCCTGGCTGTCACCACCGCGGTGCTCACCGCCGGCACCGGCAGCGGCACCGACGCGCACGCCCAACTCGCCGGATACCGGCCCGCCCTGCTGCTGGTGACGGGCACTACCACGCTCGGCCTGCTGATCGCGCTCACCGGCGCACTGCGCGGCAGCCGCCGCAAGGCCGTCGCCGCACCCGCCTCCGTGCCGGACTACCGCTACCGGCCGCTGGGGGAGGAGGTGCTGTCGGAGCGCTGAGCACCGTCCACCAGGATGTCGGAGCCGGCTCCACCAAACCCCCGTGTTGGTGGAGCCGGAACGCCACCCGTACCTGGCCCGCTGGGCCGGGCGGACTGCGGCGCAGTCACCATGGCAGCTTGCCGGGCCCCGGTCAATCCACTCGGCCCCGCCGATACCGAACTGCGGCCGGGCCGCCGCGGCGCGGGCCCTGCCCTGATGTGCCGTCAGTCACAGACGGCCCGCCGAGCACCGAAGGCCCCTGCCGTCACTGGCTCTTGAGGATGCCCTGGAGCAGGTCGAGGGTCTGCTGCGGGGTCAGGCTGTCCACGCAGAGCCGCTCCATCACCTGCACGTACTCGTCCACATCGTCGCGCTTGTCCAGGTACAGCGCGCTGGTGAGCTGCTCCAGGTAGACCACGTCCGGCAGGTCCTGCTCGGGGAAGCGCAGCACCGAGAACGCGCCGCTCTCACCGGCGTGCGCGCCGAACCGGAAGGGCATCACCTGGAGCACCACGCTGGGGAGTTGGGCGAGCTCCACCAGGTGCTCCAGCTGGGCGCGCATCACCTCGGGGCCACCGACCGGGCGGCGCAGCGCGGCCTCGTCGATGACGGCCCACAGCTTGGGGCCGCGGCCCTCGGTGAGCAGCTTCTGCCGCCGGGCGCGCAGCGCGACCCGGCGTTCTATCTCGTCGTCGGCGAGCACGGGCCGGGTCTGCGCGAAGATCGCCCGGGCGTACTCCTCGCACTGGAGCAGGCCGGGAACGAACTGCACCTCGTAGGTGCGGATCAGTGCGGCGGCCTCCTCCAATCCCATGTAGGTCTGGAACCAGTTGGGCAGCACGTCGTTGTAACTGTGCCACCAGCCGGACTTGTTGGCCTCGCGGACCAGGGCGAGCAGGGTCTCCCGCTCGGCGCCGCCGGCCAGGCCGTAGAGGCTGAGCAGGTCGGCGACGTCACGTTCCTTGAAGGAGACCCGGCCGAGTTCCATCCGGCTGATCTTGGACTCCGAGGCGCGGATCGCGTAGCCCGCGTCCTCCCTGCTGATCGCGCAGCCCTCCCGAAGCCGGCGGAGCTGGGAGCCGAGGAGGATGCGGCGCACCATCGAGCCCCCACCGGGCTGCACTGTGGTCATCTGACCAAACCTCCACTCGGAAAGACCAGTTGCACAGTCTGCCATCACTTGGACGCACTGAGTGCCGGTAGTGGTGCGCGGGGCTACCGCTTCTGACACACGGACACCATCTTGCACGTGCATCCGGTGCATGCATATGCCAATCGCACGACTGCACGTGAATCGACTCTTGCATCTGCCGTGAGCGCAGAGGACCATGGTGCACGTGCACTTGCACGCCCTTGGCAACCCCGCGGGCTCCGCGTCGACAGCTTGCGCGATTCCGCACACCCGTCCCGGCAACGCCCGTGCGTCGCTGGGTACTTGCGTGTGCGCGCAGCGGTCGGGCGCGGCGGCAGAGCGGCCGAGCGAGTCGGAGGTGACCGGCATGACCCCGGTGGGTCCCGCCGTGTCCGCCCCCTTATGGGAGGAGCTCTTCATGAGCACCGGTACCGCCGTGGCGACCGACCCGCATGTGGTCAGCTGCACCCTCGCTCCCCGGTTCGAAGCCGTGCGCACCGCGCGGGAGTTCGCCCGGATCACCCTCGACACCTGGGGCCTCGGCGATCTCTTCGACGATGTGGCCCTGGTGGCTTCGGAGTTGGTGACCAACGCGCTGCGGCACGCACTCGGCCAGCACGAGCCGTCCCGCGTCCCGGCCCAGATCACTCCGCAACCGGCCGTCGGCTCACTGCCGATCCGGATCAGCCTGGTGCACCGGGCCCCACAGGTGGTGTGCGCGGTGAGCGACCCGTCCAGCGCCGGCCCGATCGCCCGCGAGGCCGATTTCGTGGCGGAGTCCGGCCGCGGCCTGCACCTGGTGGACTCCTTCTCCCGTTCCTGGGGCTGGCACCCGCTGGCGGGCGCGGGCAAGGTGGTGTGGGCACTGTTCGACGCCCCCGCGTCGCAGGCCGCCATCGAGCCCCCGCTGCCGAACCTCGGCCGGCACCGCCGCTCCGCCTGACGCGCCGCTCCCCTTCTTCTCTCCTCCGCGGCCGAGACCAGGAAAGCAAGAAGGCCGTCGCGGGATCTCCCACGACGGCCCGACTGTACGGCCGTTGACACGCCGTCAGAGCGCGCTGCCCAGGTGGTCGAACTCCCCGTCCTTCACGCCGAGCAGCATCGCGTCGATCTCCGCCCGGGTGTAGACCAGCGCCGGCCCGTCGGGGAAGCGCGAGTTGCGCATCGCGACGTCACCGTTCGGCAGCGCGGCGAACTCGACGCAGTTGCCCTTCGAGTTGCTGTAGCCGCTCTTCTGCCAGACCACGCCCTCGAGGTCCGTCGCCGCCATGCCGTTGTACGCCTCACCCATCGTTTTCTCCCCAGACCCTGGTGAATGCCTCACTTGACGTGATGATAGCTCGGCTGCACGTGCATCAGCATGGGATATTTCCCGTGCAGAAGAACGTGCCGATGCCGTCACCAAGCCTTCACGAGAACGCAATTGACGGTGCGTAAGCGGACACAGCCGGGCGAATCGGAATCCGATCCATGACCGTCCGCACACAGCCGTCAGCGCGTTGTCGATCATCACCGCCCGTCCCACGCCTCACAGCCAGTCACAACTCGCGCTGTGATGACCGTCACTTCCTGGCGGAAAGCCGCCCACTGTCGGCATCCGGCTGCAAGGCACGCTGGGCAATGACCTACGATCTGGCGCATGAGCACCGCAGCCATCCCGGGCGCGCCACTGCCCGTCCGTACGCCAGGCTCCCGTGCGCGGGGGCGCCACCGCCGTCCCGAGCGCCCCGAGATCATGGCCGGTTCGCCTGCCCTGGTGCTGGCGGTTCCGGCCGTCGCCGGGCCGGAGACCCGTCCGGTCGTCGACGAGCTGCTGTCCGTCGTGCGCGGCGACCAGCCGGGCATCGAGGTGACGGCCGCTTACCTGGGCGGCGAGGACGCCTCGACGGTGGCCGATCTGCTGAACGCGGCCGCGGAGGCCGGCCGGAGCGCGCCGGTGGTGCTGCCGCTGGTTCCGGGGCCGCACGAGTTCCTGCCGGAGCTGCACAAGTCGGCCGCCGAGACCGGCGCCCAGGTGCTGGACCCGCTGGGCCCGCACCCGCTGCTGGCCGAGGCGGTGCACGTGCGCCTGTCCGAGGCGGACCTGGCCCGCGCCGACCGCGCCCGCCTGTTCGCGATCGCCACCGCCGCCGACGGCGTGGTGCTGACCACCACCGGTGGTGAGGAGGCCGCGGCCGCGGCCGGCATCACCGGTGTGCTGCTGGCCGCCCGGCTCGCCGTGCCGGTGGTCCCCGCCGCGCTGGACGTGCCCGGCTCGGTCGCCGCGGCCGTCGCGCACCTGAAGTCGACCGGCTGCGAGCGCCCCGCGCTGGCCCCGCTGGTGATCGGCCCCGAGGCCGACCCGGAGCTGCTGGCCGCGGCCGCCGAGGAGACCGGCTGCCCGAGCGCCGCCCCGATCGGCGCCTACCCGACGGTGGCTCAGCTGATCGCCTCCAGCTACCTGGCGGCGCTCCCCGAGCCCACCCAGGAGCAGTTGGAGGCCGCCGAGGCCGCCGCCGAGCAGCGCACCACGCCGGGAGCGCACGCGGCGCGCTGACGCGTCACCCGAGGACCGCGACGGGCGGGAGCAGCGCATCGACGCGTTCCCGCCCGTCGTGCTTTCGTTCCGGCCCAGGCCCTGGACGCGTACGGGCGGGCGCCGAGCCGGTGACGCGTGCGGGCGCCCGGACGGTAACGCGCCCGGCCGGTGACGCGTGCGGGCGCTCAGCCGGTGACGCGCCCGGTGCGCGGCGCGCCGTCGGTGAACTTCAGCGTGGGCAGCTCCACCTGACGGGGCGGTGTGGGCGCGGTCGCGGGGCTGGTGGCGGCGCTCCACGGTCCGGCGGCGAGGCCGGGGCGGGGTTTGCCGAGCGCGAGGGTCTCCGACTGCCCGGCCCTGCGGAACAGGATCTGCTTGGGCGCGGGCGCGTCCGGGTCGAGCCACAGCTCGGGGCCGTCGCCGAACTCGCAGTCCAGCACCGCGATGTCGTCGGGCTTGCCGTCCCCGGTGGCCCGGAACGCCACCCCGGCCTTGCGGTGGCCGGTCAGCCGGCTGCGGCTCAAGGTGACGAGTTCGCCGTCGAGTTGGTGCTTGAGGGTGGCCACCGCGTAGTCGGACTGCCCGGCGGCGTCGATCAGCAGCCCGTCGAACACGGTGCCCTTGTCGCGGCCGAGCGCATGGACGGCGATCCCGCCGGCGGCGTTGCCGTACAGCACCGACGCGGTGTACGCGAAGTCGTTCAGGTAGGCGCCGTGCTCGATGCCCCAGCCGCCGTTGTGGTAGGCGGCGAACCGGGTGACGGTGTGCGGGTGTTCGGAGTTCTGCCAGACGAAGATGCCGTTCTCCAGGTTGTTGTGCGCCAGGCAGTTCTCGAACGTCCACACTCCCTCGCTGGTCTCCGGCCACTCGTACCCGGAGGCACCGGTGGCGCCCTGCACGCCGACGGCCACGCAGTCCCTCGCCGAGGAGCCGGTGCCCGCGCCGAGACTGAACCCGGTCAGCCGGTAGCCGCGCGGGTTGGGCTCGAACACCGTCCGGGAGGCGACGCACCCCACGTAGGCGATGTCGTCGGACGGCCCCTGCGGGGTGCGGGTGTCGATCGGGCCGTCCCACCAGTACGCGTCCTCCAAGGTGTTGTGGGAGATGCAGCCGCGGAAGGTGATCCCGTGACTGTTGTGCGGCACGAACGCGTGACTGCCGGCATCGCGGACCACCACGCCCTCGACCACCGTGCCGCGCGAGGTGTCCAGCAGCATGTGGAAGTGCAGCCCGTACCGTCCGAGCACCGGTTCGCTCACGGGCTGCCCGTTCCACTTCTCCTTCCCCACCGCCCGCGGCCCGACCCGGCGCAGCGCCGCATGCCGGACGTCGGCCGGCCGGCTGGACGTCAGATGGACGTGCGCCCGCCCCTGCTCGGTGCCCTCGACCCGGACGTTGCGGGTCAGGTTGAGCACCTCCGCGCCGAACACCGCCCCGCCGCCGAGGCTCACCCGCGGGTGGGCGTGCTGGAGCGGAGCGGTGAGGGTGACGTTCGGGCCGTCCACCCGCTGGACCGTCACCAGGTCGTAGGAATCGGAGAAGCCCTCGGCGTCGGGCGGCGCGGTCGGCGTGACGGCGAGTTCGTCACCCACCTGCCAGCCCTCGGGTGCGGCCGCCAGCTTCAGCACGGCGTCCCCTGCCTTCAGCTCGGTGGCGGCCCGCACCCACGCCGTGCGGGGCGCGCCGTCCAGCCGCAGGTAGCCGCGGCCGGTGACCCACAGGCCGGTGTCGGTGTCGACGACGCTCATGCCGCCGCCCTGGAAACGGCGCTCGTCGATGTCGGGAAAGCGCAACGTATGGGTGTGCGCCGCCTCGGGCGCGAGCGCGAGCGTGCCGCGGACCTCGACGTTGCCGGTACTCTCCAGCGTCAGCGACCGGTCGGTGGCGAACACCAGCGACCCGCCGGTGTCGATCAGCAGCGAGCCGACCTTGGCGTCCCCGTCCAGCACCACCTTGTCGGTGATCCGCACGGCACTCCCCGCCCCGGGCACCTTCCCGCCCCACCCCTTGGCGTCCGACCACCTCCGCCCGCCCTGGTCCACCGCCCCCGCCACCGGCTCCGCCCCGGCCAGCGACTGCCGCAGCACCACTCCCCCACCGACGGCCGTCACCGTCCCGACCGCCAGCCAGGTCAGCATTCGCCGCCGGCCCAGCAACGGCCGCCGGTGCCGCCCGTTCTCCCACTGCTCCACGATGGCCGCCTCCCGAAACGCGCAGGGACTCCGAATCGTCGGGGGCAGCATAGGTGGCGGGTTCGGTGGAAATCGGCGACTTCCGAGGCGACTAAGCATTCTGACGTACCGTCATCCACCAGTTCGGCAGAAATGGGTGACGGGGGCAATTCCATGACCCGTCAGCAATGGGCCCTGGACGCCGGAGCAGAGTGGACAGAAGCTCACAAATCACCCATCGACTGACTCCCAAACAACCACAGAAGTGAACTTTCGCCTGACAAGTGCCATAACCACCCAAAACGGGCACAAGATCGACAACTTCCTGACGGCAGCCCAGTTCCGGCCACGCACAGCGGAGTTCGTCCGGAATTCCTTGATCGCATTTTCCGGGCCCGGTGACGGCCGTCACAGGAATTTGCGAATCGTCCTTAAATCCGCTTAATCTCCTGCCCACGTTCGTGGACACACGGACCCAGCTCGCCCGGAACGCCGAATCCTGCCGCCGGGTGGGCCGGCTCATGCGAAACGCACCGCGGCAGGGGCGGGGGAACCAGGTAAGTCGCCCTGGGGCGGTCCTGACGGACCGGTCCGGGGCTTGGGGTGAAGCCGGGCGCGCCGAGAGGTGCGCGCGGCCGGGCAACTCCAGCCCGAATCCGACAGCTCACCTCGCAGGCGTGGGAGAGGAACGCATCTTCATGCTGCCCATCAGCGCCAAGCGCGCCCGCCGTCTGATCGCCACCACTGGTGTGGTGGGCATCGGCCTCACGGTTCCCGGCCTGGCCGCGGGTACCGCCTCCGCCGCGTCGGTGGCCACCTGGGACAAGGTCGCGCAGTGCGAGTCCAGCGGCAACTGGTCGATCAACACCGGTAACGGCTTCTACGGCGGCCTGCAGTTCACCGCCTCCACCTGGGCCGCCTTCGGCGGTACCGCCTACGCCCCGCGCGCCGACCTGGCCACCAAGGACCAGCAGATCGCCGTCGCCGAGAAGGTGCTCGCCTCCCAGGGCCCCGGCGCCTGGCCGGTGTGCTCCGTCCAGGCCGGTCTGACCAAGGGCGGCGCCGCCCCGCAGGTCAACACCTCCACGGGCTCCACCACCGCCCAGACCCAGGCCCCGAAGCCGGCCGCCCAGCCGCAGGCTCCGAAGCAGACCCAGCAGGCGGCCCCGCAGCAGCGTCAGGGCCAGGCCCAGAGCCGCCCGCAGGCCCCGGCCCAGCCGCAGGCCGACCAGGGCGCCCAGGCCGCCGGCAGCTACACCGTGGTGGCGGGCGACTGGCTGTCCGCCATCGCCCAGCACCAGAACGTCGAGGGTGGCTGGGAGAAGCTCTACGAGCTGAACCGCTCCGTCCTCACCAAGGGCCCGGACATGATCTACCCGGGTCAGAAGCTGGCGCTCGGCAACGTCGCGGTCGCCGAGACCCCGGCCAAGCAGTCCGCCCCGGCCCGCAAGTCCTCCGGTTCGACCCCGGCGCCGAGCACCCCCGCCCCGGCGCAGCCGAGCACCCCCGCCAAGCCCGCCACCACCACGACCGCCACCACCGCCACGACCGCCACCACCGCCCTCAAGGCGACCGGCTCCAAGGCCGCGGCGGTCGACTTCGCGCTGTCGAAGGTCGGCCAGCCGTACATCTACGGCGGCACCGGCAACGGCGGCTGGGACTGCTCGGGCCTGACCCAGGCCGCGTTCCGCCAGGCCGGCATCAGCCTGCCGCGCGTGGCCGCGGACCAGGCCGACTACTCGACCCGGGTCTCGCTGAACAGCCTGCAGCCGGGCGACCTGCTGTTCTGGTCGAACAACGGCGCCAACTCGGGCGTCTACCACGTGGCGATCTACATCGGCGACGGCAAGTACGTCGAGGCCGCCAACCCGAAGTCCGGCGTGAAGACCGAGACCATCGCCAACTGGGCGCCGGACTTCGCCGGTCGGGTCTGAAACGCCTGACACCGCGCACACGCGCATGAGGTGACCGCACCGCGGACACCGCTGCCCTCGGGGACCCTGGTCGGCTCCGGGGGCAGCGGCCTATTCTCGGCCGAAGGCCAAAGGCCGGAAGCGGTCCCGAGACCCTGGAGCGGTGTGCGATGGCGAAGGTGACGATCACGCTGGACGCGGACCTCGCGCTGGAGGCGATGATGCGCCTCGGGGTGAGCAGCCCGCAGGACGCGGTGGAGCTGCTGGTGCGCGACTACCTGTCCACCGGCCGCCGCACCCAGGCGCGCACCGGCGGCAGCCGGGACGGCGAACGCTTCGCCGGCCCGGCCCCGTCCGTCGAAGACTGACCCGGCAACGCCCGGCGCAGAGCCAACACCCGTTACGCCGAGAGGCCCTCGGCACCGCCTACCGCCGCGACAGGGCAGCTCTCCGGCCGAACACCGCTGCGGCCCCCGTCCGACGAACGAACGAGGGCCGCAACTACCGCACCAACAAGCTCAGTTGCGCGGACCGGAGCCGGTGGAGCCACGCATCACCAGCTCCGGCTGGAACATGAACTCCGAGCGCTGCGCCGGGTTTCCGCCGACCTCCTCCAGCAGGGCGTCGACGGCGGCGGTGGCCATCGCCTCGACCGGCTGCCGCACGGTGGTCAGCGGCGGTTCGGTGAACGCTATCAGCGGCGAGTCGTCGAACCCGACCACCGAGACGTCCTGCGGCACCGACAGTCCCCGCCGGCGCACCGCGCGGATCGCGCCGAGCGCCATCATGTCCGAGCCGCAGACGATCGCCGTGCAGCCCTTGTCGAGCAGCGCCTGGGCGGCGGCGTGCCCGCCCTCCACGCTGAACAGGGTGTGGTGGATCAGCTCCCCGGCCTCTTCGGCGGTGCGCCCGGTGAGCTGCTGGAGCGCGGCGGTGAAGCCTTCGATCTTGCGCAGCACGGGGACGAACCGCTTCTGACCGACCGCCAGCCCGATCCGGTCGTGGCCGAGTTCGACCAGGTGCTGGACGGCCATCCACATCGCCGCCCGGTCGTCCGGGGAGATGAACGGCGCGGCGATCTTCTCGCTGTAGCCGTTGATCAGCACGAACGGGACCTGACGGCCGGAGAGTTTGGCGTACCGGTCGTGGTCGGCGGTGGTGTCGGCGTGCAGTCCGGAGACGAACACGATGCCCGCCACGCCGCGTTCGACCAGCATCTCCACGAGTTCGTCCTCGGTGGAGCCGCCCGGGGTCTGGGTGCACAGCACCGGCGTGAAGCCGTGCCGGCTGAGCACCTGTTCGATGACCTGGGCGAGTGCGGGGAAGATCGGGTTGCTGAGCTCGGGGGTGATCAGGCCGATCAGCCCGGCGCTGCGCTGGCGCAGCCGGGTGGGCCGCTCGTAGCCGAGCACGTCCAGCGCGGCCAGTACCGTCTGCCGGGTGGTCGCGGAGACGCCCGCCTTACCGTTGAGTACGCGGCTGACGGTGGCTTCGCTGACCCCCGCCTGCGCCGCGATGTCGGAGAGTCGCGCTGTAGTCACGAGCCCAGAGCCTATTGCAACCACCTCAGACCGCCCACCATGCGGTGCTGTCGGCCGGGAGTTCGGTGTGCTCGGCCGCCACCACGGCGGCCGAGGACAGCAGCAGCCGGCCGGGCGCCGGGATGCTGACGCTCTCCCCCGTGACGTTCACGGTGCACACGAACGACCCTTCGGCGGCCTCGCGACGGAACATCAGCACGCCCTCGGGGGCGGCCAGCCACTCGACCTCGGTACCGGCGCCGAGCGCGGGCTGCTGGTGGCGCACGGTCAGCGCGGAGCGGTACAGCTCCAGCGTCGAGGTCGGGTCACCGGTCTGGACCTCTACCGAGAGCTCGGCCCACTCGGCGGGCTGCGGCAGCCAGCTCGGGCCGCCGGCCACCGGGCCGAAGCCGTACGGCGCCTCGCTGCCGGACCACGGGATCGGGACCCGGCAGCCGTCGCGGTAGCCGTCCTGGCCGGCCTGCCGGAAGAACGACGGGTCCTGGCGGACCTCGTCGGGCAGGTCGGTGACGTCCGGCAGGCCGAGCTCCTCGCCCTGGTAGATGTACGCGGAGCCGGGCAGCGCGAGCATCAGCAGGGTGGCCGCGCGGGCCCGGCGCAGGCCGAGCTCGCGGTCGCCGGCGGTGCGGATCTGGGTGCCCAGGCCGGGCTCGTTGGCGAACCGGGTGGCGTGCCGGGTGACGTCGTGGTTGGACAGCACCCAGGTGGTGGGGGCCTGGACGGGGCGCATCGAGTCGAGCGAGAGGTCGATCACCTCGCGCAGCTTCGCCGCGTCCCAGTCGGTGCCCAGGTACTGGAAGTTGAACGCCTGGTGCAGCTCGTCGGGGCGGACGTAGTTGGCGGTGCGCTGGACGGTCGGGGTCCAGGCCTCGGCGACGCCGATCCGGTCGCCGGGGTACTCGTCGAGGATCTTGCGCCAGCTGCGGTAGATGGCGTGCACGCCGTCCTGGTCGAAGAACGGCATGACGTCGTTGCCGAGCAGCTTCAGCTGGTCGCGGCTGCCGAGGTCGGGCAGGCCGGGGGCCTTGACCAGGCCGTGGGCGACGTCGATCCGGAAGCCGTCCACGCCCATGTCGAGCCAGAACCGCAGGATGGAGCGGAACTCGTCGGCGACGGCGGGGCTGTCCCAGTTGAAGTCGGGCTGCTCGGGGGCGAACAGGTGCAGGTACCACTCGCCGGGGGTGCCGTCGGGGTTGTCGCTGCGGGTCCAGGCGGGGCCGCCGAAGATGGACTCCCAGTCGTTGGGCGGGAGTTCACCGCTCGCGCCCTTGCCGGGGCGGAAGTGGTAGCGCTCGCGCAGCGGGGAGCCGGGGCCCTCGCGCAGCGCGCGCTGGAACCACTCGTGCTGGTCGGAGGAGTGGTTGGGGACCAGGTCCACAATGATCCGCAGGCCCAGGTCGTGGGCGTCGCGGATCAGCCCGTCGGCGTCCAGCAGGGTGCCGAACATCGGATCGACGGCGCGGTAGTCGGCGACGTCGTAGCCGGCGTCGGCCTGCGGGGAGGCGTAGAACGGCGAGAGCCACACCGCGTCCACGCCGAGGTCGCGCAGGTAGGGCAGACGGCTGCGGATGCCGGGCAGGTCGCCCATGCCGTCCCCGTTGCCGTCGGCGAAACTGCGCGGGTACACCTGGTAGATGACCGCGTCCCGCCACCAGCCGCCTCTGGAGGCCCCATTGGTCGCAGCAGTCGTCCGAGCGGCGGGAACGGCGGCGGGCCGGGAGGCGTCGGCCAGGTTCTGGGTCATTGGACAGTCATCCCTTGGGTGCTGTGGAAACGGAGGGTCAGGACTTCGCCGCGCCGGCCGTCAGACCGGTCACCAGGTGACGCTGCACCAGGTAGAAGACGATCGCGGCGGGGATGGCGATGAGCACCGAGGTGGCGGCCATCAGCTGCCACTGGTGGTCGTGCTCGCTGACGAACGAGGCCAGGCCGACCGCCAGCGTGTACTTGCTGGACGAGAGCATGAAGGTGGAGGCGAAGGCGACCTCGCCCCACGCGGTGAGGAAGGAGTAGAACGCGGCCACCGCCAGGCCCGGCCGGGCCAGCGGCAGGATCAGCCGCCAGAAGGCGCCGAACGGCGACAGCCCGTCGACCCGGCCGGCCTCGTCGATCTCCACCGGGATGGTGTCGAAGTAGCCCTTCAGCAGCCAGGCGCAGTACGGCACGGTGGTGGTGGAGTAGACCAGGATCAGGCCGGTGTAGCTGTCCAGCATCTGCAGGTTGGACAGGATGTAGTACATCGGCACGATCAGCACGGCGATCGGGAACATCTGGGTGACCAGCAGGGCCCACATCAGCGGGCGGTAGCCGGGGAAGCGCATCCGGGAGACCGCGTAGCCGGTGGTGGCGGCGATCAGCACGCCGATCACGGTGGTGCCGCCGGCCACGATCGCCGAGTTGCCGAACCAGCTGAGGAAGTCGGTGTCGCCCAGTACCCGGCTGTAGTTGGCCAGGGTGGCCTTGTCCATGATCTTCGCCGGGTGCAGGTAGTCCATGTCGTCCGGGCCCAGCGAGATGTACGCGATGTACAGCACCGGGAACAGGGCGACCAGGCTGGCGACGATCAGGGTGCCGTGCGTGAGTACGGTGGCCAGCGGCGTGGACTGGCCGCGCAGCCGGACCTTGCCGGGTCGTCCGGCCGGCTTCGGGTGGTCGGTGGCGGGGCGGTCGGCGGTGAGGGTCATCGGGCTACCTGCCTGGTCCTGGTCCTTGGGCTGGGGATCGGTTCCGGTACGGGCGTCGGCGCTCATCCGTTGGCCTTCTCGACCCGGGCCGTCCAGCGGCGGTAGAAGCTGGTGAAGACGATCAGGATGGAGAGCAGCAGGATTCCGTAGGTCGCCGACTGCGCGTAGTCCGCGGGCTGCTGGCCGAAGCCGAGGCGGAAGGCCCAGGTGACCAGGATCTGGGCGTCGGGGGCGCCGGAGCCGAACAGCAGGAAGATGATGGCGAACTGGTTGAAGGTCCAGATCACGCCGAGCAGCACGACGGTGGAGGAGACGGTCCGCAGCCCGGGCAGGGTGACGTAGCGGAACCGCTGCCAGGCGTTGGCGCCGTCCATCTCGGCGGCCTCGTACAGCTCGGCCGGGATCGACTGGAGTCCGCCGAGCAGCGAGATCATCATGAACGGCACGCCGACCCAGGTGTTGACCAGGATCGCGGCGAACTTCTGCGCCAACGGGTCGGACAGCCAACCGGGTTCGGGCAGGTGCAGCATCGACAGCAGGCCGTTGACGGCGCCGCCGTCGGCGAGCATCAGCCGCCAGGAGAAGACGGTGACGAAGGTCGGTACCGCCCAGGGCAGGATCAGGACCAGCCGGTACAGGCTGCGGCCGCGGATCTTGCGGTTGAGCAGCATCGCCAGGCCCAGGCCGATGCTGTAGTGCAGGAACACGCAGACCGCGGTCCAGATGACGGTCCAGATGAAGTGCGACCAGAACCGGTCGTAGGCGGTCGGCCCCCACAGCACGTCCGCGTAGTTGTCGAGGCCGACGAAGTCGAAGCTGTCGGGTATGTGGTTGACGCCGATCTGGCGGCCCACGTTGAGGCTGGTGGCGTTGGTCAGGGTCAGGTAGAAGCCGCGGACCAGGGGGTAGCCGACCAGCACCCCGAGGACGATCACGACCGGCGCGACCATCGCGTACGCGTACCAGTACTTCGAGTACGACAGCCTGATGCGCTGAACGACCGCAACTGCCATGGGTTGACACCTTCTCCGGGAGGTCCGCCGCCTGCCTCGGCGACTACTGCTGTGGTCTGACGGCGTGCGCCCGGCCCACCGTCAGGTGTGGGCCGGGCGAGCCTGGTTCCGACTTACTTCTTGAAGTCCGGCAGGAGCTTCGCGTAGTCGGTGGCGGTGGCGTCCAGGCCGGCCTTGGTGTCGGACTGGCCCTGGACGATCTTGCCGAGGTTGGTGCCGAAGGAGGCGAACAGCGAGGCGTACTCGGGCAGTTCGGGGCGCGGCTGGGCGGAGGGCAGGATCGCCTGGAAGTCGGCGGTGGCCGGGTTGGCCTTGACCTCGGCGGTGTAGGCGTCGCTCCGGGTGGGCAGGGTGCCGTTCTTCAGCGCGAGGAAGGTCTGGCTCTCGGCGGAGGTCAGGAACGCGGCGAGCCTCTCGGCGGCGGCCTTGTGGGCGGCGTCGGAGCCGGCGTAGACGGCGACGTTGTGGCCACCGGTCGGGGCGCCGCCCTTGGTGGAGCCGGCCGGGACGGCGGCGATGCCGAGGTTCTTCTTGTCGGCGAAGGAGGCGCCCTTGTAGATGTTGGTGACCTCCCACGGACCCTGGATGATCGCCGCGACCTTGCCGTTGTTGAAGGCGTCCATCATGTGCGCGTAGGCGTCGGTGGTGACGTCGGCCTTCGCGGTGCCGGGCGAGGTGAACATCGACTTGTAGGTCTCGATCGCCTTCACCGCCTCGGGCGAGTTGACGGTGACCTTCTTGCCCGCGGCGTCCACCATGTTGGTGCCCTCGCCGTACAGGAACGGCATGGCGTAGTAGCCGTCACCGGCCTTCAGCCAGAAGCCGTCCACGCCCGCCTTCTCCTTCAGCTGGGCGGCGTCGGCCTTCAGCTCGTCCCAGGTGGTCGGCGCGGCGGTGATGCCGGCCTTGGCGAACAGCTCCTTGTTGTACATCAGGGCGAGGGTGTCGGTGACCAGCGGCACACCGTAGGTCTTGCCCGCGTACTTGGCCTGCTGGATCAGCGAGGGCTGGAAGGCGGCGGCGTCGGTCAGCGCCGGGGTGCCGTCCAGCGGCTCCAGGTAGCCGGCCTTGGCGAAGGCGGAGGTCCAGCCGACCTCGGAGCGGAAGGCATCCGGCGCACCCTTGGCACCCATCGCGGTCTGGAGCTTGTTCTGCGCCTGGTCGAACGGCACGTTCTCGAACTTGACCTTGATGTTCGGGTTCGCGGCCTCGAACTTCTTGACCAGCTCCTGGTAGTTCGGCGCCTCGTTGGTGGCGTTCGAGGTGTCCCAGTAGGTGATGGTGACCGGTCCGCCGTCGCCCTTGGCGTCCGAACCGGAGCCGCTGCTGCCGCAGGCTGCAAGAGTGACCGCAAGAGCCGCAACGAGAGCGGAGGCCGCGATGCCACGCCGCATGGAAACTCCTAGAAAGGTGAGGGTGCCCGAGATGGTGGGGGACCGCGCATAATGGCTGTCCGGGCCGACTGCGCCCTCGCAGGCCGTCGGGCTTGAGCAGGAACGTAACAGCGCGGTGAGCACGCCTGAAAGGTCTTGCAGCAAGTTTCTGCAAGTTACCGGCGATCGTTACATCGACGTGTCCTTAGAGTTGCCGCCGCGCGTCTTGACCATCCGTGGCCTTGCGGAAACTCCTTGCAGCCCCACCCCCGCTGACCAGCGGAAAAGGGCCCCGGGACAGCTCCCGGGGCCCTTCTCGACACCGCCCTCGTGCTCAGCCGGTGACGCCCAGCCGCAGCACCGTGCTGGAGCGGAACTCCCGCCCCGGACGCAGCTCGGTCGACGGGTACGAGGGCTGGTGCGGCGAATCGGGGTGGTGCTGGGTCTCCAGCGCGACGCCGGCGAACGGGCCGTACGCCGTCCCGGACGGGCCGGTGACGCTGCCGTCGAAACCGTTCGCGGTGTACACCTGCAACCCGGGCTCGGTGGTCAGCACCTCCAGAACGCGCCCGCTGCCCGGGTCGGCCAGCACCGCCGCCCGCACCGGCGGCCCGTCCGCGGGGCGCTCGCGCAGCACCCAGTTGTGGTCGTACCCGTGCGAGAGCTTCAGCTGCGGATGCCCCTCGGCGAGGCCCTCGCCGATCGGCCGGGCGGTGGTGAAGTCGAACGCGGTACCCGCCACCGGCTCGTGCGGGCCGTACGGGATCTGCCGCTCGTCGGCCGGCGTGATGGCGTCCGCGTCGATGGTCAGCAGGTGGCCGAGCACGTCGCCGCGGCCCTCACCGGCCAGGTTGAAGTAGGCGTGGTTGGTCAGGTTGACCACCGTGGGCTTGGTGGTGACGGCCCGGTAGGAGATGGTCAGTTCGGCACCGCTCAGCGTGAAGTCCACCCACACGTCCAGCGCGCCGGGGAAGCCCTGGTCGCCGTCCGGGGAGTGCAGGTGCATCCGCACCCCGCCGGGGATCTCCTCCGCCTCCCACACCCGGTGCGAGAACGAGTCCGGGCCGCCGTGCAGGGTGACGCCGTGTCCGGTGGGCAGCAGCGGGTGGTCCTCTCCGTCCAGGGTGATCCGGCTGTCGGCGATCCGGTTGGCGTACCGGCCGACGGTGACGCCGTAGTGCTTGGCCGGGCCGAGCAGGGTGCCCACGTCCTCGGTGGTCAGCAGCACCTGGGCGGGCGTGCCGTCCCGGTCGGGCGCGGTCAGGGTGTGCAGCGCCGCGCCCAGCGTGATCACGGTGGCCTCGATCCGGTCGGAGCGCAGCGTCCACCGCTCCAGCCCCATACCGGCCCCCGACAGGTCGTACGGCGCCCGGTGCACCTCGGTGAGCCGGTCCGGCGCGGTCATGGGCTGCTCCTTGGTTCGTGATCACCCTTTTTTGGCCAGCCTAGCGGGGCCCGGCGGGCGGGCCCGTGACCCCGCTCCCGCGCGCCGGGGCGCCTGTCGGTCCGTCAGCCGTCCTGCCCGGGGCCGTCGGTGGGCAGGCCGAGCGCGTCGGCGAGACCCTCCGGTCCGGTGCCGAGCTTGCGGTGGACGGCGGCCAGCCGCTGCCTGACCACCGCCACCGGCAGCTTCAGCTGGTCGGCGATCCGCTGCGGCGGCAGCGCCCGCACCGCCAACTCGGCGACCGCCAGCTCCTCCGGGTTGAGGGTGACCTTGTTCGGTACCAGCGCCCGGCTGGGCTGCAGGCCGGACGCGGCCAGCACGTTGCGGGCCCGCACCTCCAGGCCGTCCGCCCCGCAGTGCTTGGCCAACTCCATTCCCTGGTAGAGGTGTTCGGCGGCCTCCAGGCTGCGGCCGACCTGCACCAGAGCGGCGCCGAGATCGACCAGCGCGTGCGCGTGCTCGTAACTGGCCGGGGAGCGGCCGAGCCAGCCGACCGCCTCCTGGAGCAGTTCGACGGCGTGCGGGCCCTCCCACACGCTGGCGGCCAGCCGCAGCGCGCTGCCGATCGCCGACGGCGAACCGGACTCCCGGGCCCGGGCCACCGCGTCGTCGCCGTTCTTCCGGGCGGAGGGCAGGTCCCGGTGCGCCATCGCCACGGCCAGGTGACCGGCCCACGGCGCGTGCACGGTGGAACGCCAGCCGCGCTTGTCCAGCCGCATGCCGGTCTCGGCGAGCACCTCGACGGCCATGTCGTAGTCGCCGCGGGAGATCAGCAGCTTGCCGTAGATGGTGGCGACGTCGGGCAGCACCAGCGCGGTCTGGTGGTACGGCGGCGAGAACCGGTACTTCTGCGCCACCTCCCAGGCCTCCCGGTCGCGGCCGCGGGCCAGCAGGGTGTCGATCAGTGAGCCGACCAGGTTCCACTGGAGCGGCAGTCCGGTGCCCATCCGGTCGGCGATCCGCAGGCCCCGGCGCAGGAAGTCCTCGGCCTCCGGGAGGAAGCCGCGGCGCAGCCGGGCGAAGCCCATCAGGAAGTAGGCGAAGCCGCGGTGCGCGCCGCTCCACCCGGCGATCTCGAACTCCAGGATGGCGGAGCTGAACAGCTTCTCGGCGCGGGCGAGTTCGTCGTTGTAGGCGAAGCAGAGGCCGAGCAGCGCGGGCAGTTCGAAGTTCCAGGTGGTGTTGGTCCAGCCGAGGCTGCGGGACAGCCGGCCGTTGACCAGCGCGTCCTCGGCGGCCCGCAGTGCCTCGGTGCTGGGGCCGCCCTTGAGGGTGAGGTCCCAGGCGTGCAGGGCGCGCACCGGCCGGGAGGCCTCGCTCTCCTCCTCGACCTGCGCGGCGAGTTCGGCGACCTTGCGGGCCCGTTCGGGGCCGTTGTCCTCGTCGCGCCGCAGGGCGGTGTACAGCAGGTGGGCGGTCAACAGCCGGACCCGGCCGAGGCCGTCGGGAGTGTTCTCGGCCTCGGCCAGGCAGAGCCGGGCGGCGCCGTTCAGGTCGCCGCCGTGGGCGGTCACCTCGGACAGCCGGAACACCGCCTCGACCCGCAGGTCGGCGCTCAGGCCGTCCTCGATGTCGAGCGCGCGGCGCAACTGGTTGGCGGTCGCCTCGGGGTCGGTGAGCAGCGCGGCGCTGCCGAGTTCGTACAGCACCTCGGCGCGGTCGTCCACGTCCGGCGGCTCGGCGAGGGCGCGTTCCAGACAGCGGCGGGCGGCTTCGGGGGCGCCGATGGCGAGGTTCTCGGCGGCGGCCCGGCGCAGCTTGCGGACCATCGCGTCGTCGCCCTCGCCGGGGTGGGTCTCCAGCAGGTGGCGGGAGGCGGCGAGCAGCGAGCCGCCCCGGTCCTCGATCGCGGTGGCGGCGACACCGTGCATTCCGGCGCGGGTGGCCTCCGGGATCGACTGGTAGATCGAGGTGGCGATCAGCGGGTGGACGAACTCCAGCCTGCCGTTGGGCTGGGTGGTCAGCACCCGCATCCGGCGCAGTTCGCGGACCGACTGGATGGTCTGCGAGGGGCCCTGGGCGCAGATCGCGGCGGCCAGGTCCTCGTTGATGTCGGTGCCGAGCAGCGCAGCGGCCCAGGCGAACTGGAGGACGGTCGGGCCGAGTTTGTCGAGCCAGTAGTCGCGGCCCTGGCCCCGGGCGGCCGCGGCAAGGTCGCGCAGCCGGGGCGAGTTCTCCTCGATGGGTTCGAGGTTCTGGTCGCGCACCTCGCGCAGCAGGGCGACGGTGTCGAACGGGGCGCCGGCGGTGACGGCCCACACCTGGCGGCAGAACGCGTCGTCGGCCTCGGCGAATTCGGCGTGCACGATCTCGGCGATCGACAGCGGGTTGAGCGGCAGCAGGTCGTGCCGCCGCTCGGCGCGTTCCTGGATCTGCAGGACGAGCGGGCGGCCCGCGTCGTCGAACTCCTGGCGGTAGGCGAAGACCAGCAGCACCGGAAGCTCGCGGGCGCGAACCGCGAACGAGGCCAGCCAGGTCAGTGACTCCTGGTCGACCACATGCAGGTCGTCGATCACCACGACCAGCGGGGCCCGCCGGGGCGCGAGTTGGGTGATGACGAAGTCCAGGCCGTCGTGCACGCCCTGCGGGTCGATCCGCTCGCGCGTGTCGGGCGGCGGGGCCAGGCCGACGGCCGGCGCGACGATGTTGTACCAGTTGCCGAACACCTCGGTGCGCTCGTCCGGGTCCAGAGTGCCGAGGACGGGCAGCAGTAGTTGCCGCAGGACACGGAACGGCTCGTGCTTCTGCCGTTCGCTGCCGCGGGCGAACAGCACGGTGGGGTCCTTGCGGGCCCCGGCGATCCGGCGGACCTGTTCGAGCATCGTGGTCTTGCCCATGCCGGGTGGCCCGGAGAACAGCAGCAGTTCACCGATCTTGGTGCCGCCCGCGGCGAACTCCCGGCACAGTTTGTCCACGGCCTGTTCGGCGGAGTGGAGTTCCTTTTCGCGCTCCCACAGCCGCTGGCCGGCTGTTCCCTCCCCGGCCGCCGATTCCTGCGGCCTGCTCTGTCCTTCGGCCACGTCCGTCCTTCCGACTCGCCTTCCCGGCACTCCGTTTCCGACCCTAGCGCCGTCAAGGGCCGCTCGGGTGGCGTTCCCGCAGGCGGCGGACCTGGAGGGGAGCCGGAACGCCTGGTCAGGGGCAACCCGCTTACGCAGAGCCACCTCTGACGATCAGTCAGGGTTAACTCTTTCCGGTTTTCCAGGTGTAGTCGATCTTTGCCGGGGAAGACCGACGCCGGGCGCGAGCCCGAACCGACTTGACACACCAGCACATCAGGCCGCACTGGAGACACGTTGGCTGCCATACCCCCGCTCTTCTGCCCCATCCCCTCCGCCCTGCACCCCGCGCACGAGGAGGTCGGCAAGAGCACCGAAGTCTGGCTCGACGCAATGGGATTCACCGGAGACTCGGAACGCCGCCACCGCCTCCTGGCCATCGGCGCACACGAGTTCGTCTGCCGAATCGCCAAGGACGCCGAGGGCATCACGGGGCTGGAACTGGTCTCGCAATGGTTGTGCAGCATGCTCACGCTCGACGACGAGTGGGACACCGGCGGACTGAGTCGGGACCCCTCCCGTGTACTCACGATAGCAGCCACACTACTGGCCGTTATCAACTCCACCCCCTCCCACCGGGAGGAATCGGACATCTATGTCGCTTCGGTGCGTGACGTGTTCCGCCGGGCCCGGGACTGGGCCCCCGCGGTCGCCGTGAAACGTTGGGCGGACAGCCAGTTGGAGTCCTTCATGGGCGCCGCCGCCGTCACGGCCTACCGTTCCCAGGGGCGGTCGATGTCACTGTCCGAGTACCTGACGATCGGCCCGCTGGACCGTGGCAGCCGCTCCTGCATCGAGATCATCGAGGTCTGCGAGCGCACCGCCGTCCCGCAGTCCCAGCTGGACTCGCCGCGGGTGCACGCACTCACCGAGGCCGCCAAGTTCCTGGTGCTGATCTCCTCCGACATCTACTCGTACAGCCGCGAGGACAGCCACGGCGCGCTGGAGAGCAACATCGTCGATGCCCTGGAGCGACATCTGGGCTGCAAACGGGACCAGGCCCTGCTGGAGGCCGCCGCCCTGCACGACCGCACCATGTGCCTGTTCCTCCGCCTGTCGGACCGCGCCTCCCGCCGCGCCGGACCCGAACTGCGGCGCTACATCGCTCAGTTGTCCAACCTGGTGAGCGGAAACCTGGAGTGGGGATTCACCTCCGCCCGCTACACCACGCGCGTGCCCGGCGTCGTCCCGGTCGCCGAACGCGCCATTCGCCCTGCCGACGGCCGGCTCACCCCGCCGCCCTACCCCGAGATCGCCTGGTGGTGGGAACAGCTGTGGTGACAGCCCCCTGACAACCCCCTGACAGCCCTGACTGCCGTGACAGTCGTGACGGTCTGCCGAGGGCTCCCTGCCCGCTCCCTGCCGGCGACCTGATCGGCCAACAGCCGCCCCACGCTTCCCCGGCCGCGGTGCGAACCCGCCCATCCGGACATCACATCACACCCCTCCCACGGCCCCGGCCCGCGCCACGCGCCCGGGGCCGAAGCGTGCCCGCAGCGGTGGCGTACCGGCTCCGACCGGCCCAGAAAGGCTGGCGAACGGCGGCCCGGCGTGGTCACGTCGGGTCAATGTCCGACCCGTCGGGTCCGATCCGATCCACCGTCAAGGAGTGAACCCTCATGACCATCGCCGTCGACAAGCTCTCCGACCCGGCGGTACGCCGCCTGCTCGGCGCCGTCAACTCCGGCAACCGGGATGCCTTCTTCGCCGCCCTCACCGACGACGCCACGATGTCCGACGACGGCGCCGACCGCGACCTGGCGGACTGGGCGGACCGGGAGATCTTCTCCTCGCACGGTCACATCGAGGTGCAGACCGAGAAGTCCGGCGGCCGCACCCTGGTCGCCGACTACCGCAACGACACCTGGGGCGAGATGCGCACCGCCTGGCGCTTCACCGTCGCCCCGGACGGCCGGGTCAGCCGCTTCGAAACCGGCCAGGCCTGACCGCCCGGCCAACGCTCAGACCCGGACCGGCAGGCACTGCCGGACGGCCGTGATCAGCGCCCGCGAGCGGATGTCCCCGGTGACGCCCGGCTGCATGCCGTTGGTGACGTAGCCGAAGCCGATGCCCAGCTCCGGATCGGCGAAGCCCAGCGAACCGCCGCGGCCCGGATGGCCGAAGCTCGCCGGGGACGCCATCGGCGAGGTGCCGCTGTGCCGGAAGAAGCCCTGGCCGAAGGTGGTGTTGACGATCAGCACCCGGTCCGGCCCGCGCACCGAGGGACCGACCGCCTCGGCCAGGGTGGCCGGCTCGAACAGCGCGGGCACCCGCTGCCCGGCCCCGTCCGCCCGGTCGGTGGCTCCGATCAGCGACGCGTAGAACCGGGCCAGCGACCGGGCGGTGCCGATGCCGCCCGCACCCGGCACCTCGACGGCCTGCACCACCGGGTCGTTCAGGTCCACGCTGCTGCACACCGAGCCGAACGAGCGGGCCGTCAGCGAGCGCGGGTCCCGATAGGCGTCCACCACCGACTGCTTGGGACGTATCCGCATCCCGCCCGGCCCCGCCTTGGCCACCTCCGGCGCGGGCAGCTCGACCAGCCGCCCGACCCGGCCGGACTCGGCGGCGGGCAGGCCGATCCACAGGTCCAGGTCGAGCGGGGCGGCGATCTCCTCCGCGAAGTACCGCCCGACGCTGCGGCCGGTGGCCCGCCGCACCACCTCACCGACCAGCCAGCCGAAGGTCAGCGGGTGGTACCCGTGCGCGGTGCCCGGCTCCCACGCCGGGGCCTGCGCGGCGACGGCCGCCGCGGCCGGATCCCACGCCAGCACGTCCTCGATCCGCAGCGGCACGTCCAGCGCGGGAAGGCCGGCCTGGTGCGCCAACAGCCAGCGCACCGGGATCCGCTCCTTGCCGGCCTGCGCGAACTCCGGCCAGTACGCGGACACCGGCGCGTCCAGGTCGAGCAGCCCGCGCTGCACCAGCAGCAGCGCGGCGGCAGCCGTCAGCCCCTTGGTGACCGACCGCAGCACCTGCGCCGTCCCGGCCTCCCACCGCACCGCCGGCACCGGCCCGGCACCCACCTCGGGACAGGCGTCACCGCCCCATAGGTCGACCACCTTCCGGCCGTCCAGATACAGCGCGAACGCCGCACCCAACTCCCCGTACTGCCGGAAGTTGCCCTCGAAGGCCGCCCTGACCGGCTCGAACCCGTCCGCCGTGAACCCCTGGATCTCCACCCGCCCACCTTAGACACCACCCCCCGCGACCTGCGGCGGGGCCCTTCGGCGGCCGGCCGGCTCCTTCTCCATGGGCTACTCCACCGTCCAACCGATGTGCCCGATGCCGGAGGAGTAGATGGCGCAGTGACCGGCCGACTCCTGGGTCTCGCCCGGCTGGGCCGTCACCGAGGTGCCCGAAACGTCCGGCGCGAGGCCGCACACGATGTCGGCGTGGAAGGTGATCGGCTCGCCGGTGTTGTTGGTGCAGAGCACTCCTCCGGTCAGTGGGTCGTTCTCGTGCACCCAGGTGGTGCAGTCCAGCCCCGAGCGGACGGCGCCGGGCGCCGACGCGGCCGCGGCGGGCAGCGCGGTGCCGAGCGCGACCAGGGCGGCGGCGACGGACAGAACAACGACGCGGTTCCTCAACGCTCCTCCAAAGAAAGGTAACTGACGATCCGACAGCTGACTTTCCCAACTCCGCCGCTCCGTATACCAACTCTTTAGGGTGACACCGGCCGCCACTGGGCCAGAATGGCAGGCATGACCACCCCCGACTCCGACCCGCTGGACGAACTCGTCGACGTGGTCGACGAATACGACCGGGTCCTGCGCATCGCGCCCCGCTCCGAGGTCTACCGCGACAACCTGCTGCACCGCTGCGTCTTCGTGCTGGTCCGCGACCCGCAGGGCCGGATCTTCACCCACCGCCGCACCGACACCAAGGCGTTCGCCCCCGGCGCCCACGACTGCTTCGTCGGCGGCGTGGTCGGCGCCGGCGAAAGCTACGCGGACGCCGCCGTCCGGGAGGCCGAGGAGGAACTCGGCGTCACCGGCATCCGCACCCGCCCCTTGTTCCGCTTCCGCTACACCGACGGCGACCGGTTCAGCTGGTGGTCCGACGTCCACGAGGCCGAGTGGGACGGCCCGGTCCACCCGCAGGCCGAGGAAATCGCCTGGTACACCTGGCTCACCGAGGACGAACTCACCGACCGCCTCGCCGCCTGGGAATTCGTCCCCGACGGCCGGGAGGCCTGGCGCCGCTACCTGGAACAGCGCCCCGGCCGCTGACCTCCCTTGTTGACGCCCGTCCACGCTGTCCCGCACCACCCCGACGAACTAGGGTGGGCCGCATGGCTTCCCGTACGCCGTCCGTGGCCCCCCTCGCCGAGGAACAGCAGCCCGCCCGCACCCCCCGGCGGCGGCTCACCGTCGACGAACGCCGCGAACAACTCATCGCGGTGGCCCTCGAATTGTTCTCGGACCGGGCCCCCGAGGACGTCTCCATCGACGACATCGCGGCCGCCGCCGGCGCCTCCCGCCCGCTCGTCTACCACTACTTCCCCGGCAAGCAGGCCCTCTACGAGGAGGCCCTGCGCCGGGCCGGCCGGGAACTCGCCGGACGCTTCGAGGAAACCGCCGACGGCCCGCTCTCCGAACGCCTCTACCGCGTCATGGGCCGCTACCTGGACTTCGTCCAGTCCCACGAGGCCGGCTTCACCGCCCTGCTGCGCGGCGGCTCGGTCGCCGCCAGCCCCGACGCCGACGCCGTCATCGACCAGGTCCGGCGCGCCGCCCAGGAACAGATCCTCCGCCACCTCGGCCTCCCCGACCCCAGCCCCACCCTGCGCCGCACCGTCCGCGCCTGGATCGCCAACGCCGAGATCAGCTCCCTCGACTGGCTCGCCGACAAGCCCGTCCCCGCCGAGACCCTGCAACTCCACCTGGTCCAGGAACTCGTCGCCGCCCTCGCCGTCGCCGCCACCCGCGACCCCGAACTCGCCGCACTCTTCGCCGAGTTCCTCGCCGCCGAACACCCCAACGGCCCCACCGCCCACCTCATCCGCGACCTCACCACCACCCTCGCCCCGCTCACCCCCACCCTCCTCCACCTGGCCACCCCACCCACCCCCTGACGCCACCCCCACGCCCACTCCCCCGACGCCCCGTCACCTCACGTCGCTCAACACCCCCCACCCGCACGCCCTCTCCGCCACCTGACGCCCCAACCACCCACCCCCAACGCCCTTTCACCCCCGCACCACCCAAACCCCCACCCCCACACCACAGGCACCCCCTCCCCTCCCCCACCCGCACCACCCACCCCACCCCCACCCGCACCACCCACCCCACCCCCGACGACCCCGCATCCCACGTCGTCAGCGTCTGATAAAAAGTGGCTGAACTGTCCACACCCGAGAACGAGGGGGCTCGGCGAATGACGCAGGAAGGCTTCGCCGCCGCAGACCGGATCACGGCCACACTGGACGCGGCGTCCGCCGCACTTCTCGGCAGCCGCGCCACCCACTACCCCATCGACGCGTTCACCGCGTTCCGCCGGCCCCAACACCCGGCCGCCAAGGCCCTTTTCGGTCTGCGGATCAGCCAGATCGGCCCAGGCCTGCTCTCCGTCCCGAAGCTCGGCACGGTGATCGAGGTCTCCGCCAACCGCCGCCCGAACGCGAGCGCCGGCCGCGAGGCCGTCCCGGTCCTGACGCAGCGTTTCGCCGCCTCCGCCCTGGGCCTGACCGACGCCCCGTCGGTCTCCGCGCTGCGGTTGCACGCCGAGCCGACCCCGGTGGACAGCGAGCCGCTGGCCGGGTTCACCCAGTCCCTCGCGGCCCTGGCCGAACCTCGCGTCACGGTCGCCCCTGACGAGCTGTCGACCGGTTCGGGCGTCGAGGCGCGCCTGGTGGTCCCGCCGGCGTTCCACACCCTGACGGTCCGTGGTTCGGGCAACGCCCTGTCCGCCCATCTCACCGAGACCGCCGAGGAGTTGTTCTCCGGTGCGTCCCCGGCCGAGCGCAACGACTTCGCCGTGGTGGCGGCGCTGCTCGCCGAGCAGTTCGCCGCCGCGAACGTCGCCTACGCGGGTGTCGCGACGCTGCTGGTGAACGGCCGCCGCTCGCGGGTCTCGCTGGTGGTGTCGACCGTCCCGTGCGCGCAGCCGATCCAGGAGCTGGCGGTGGAACTGTCCACCGAGCGCCCGTTCTCCGAGGTATGGACGGTGCTGCTCCCGGCCGGCCCGGCCGCGGTGCTGGTGGAGAACCGCGCGATGCCCGCCCTGAAGGAGTTGCGCGACGAGCGCCCCGGCGGCGTGGTGCACAGTTCGGTGGTCGAGGCGTTCGTGCCGATGCCGGACGGGGCGACGGTCCTGACGGTCCAGCTGACCACCTCCGACACCGAGGACTGGGACGTCTACACCTCGGTCTTCGCCGACCTGCTCTGCTCGGTCCAACTCGCTTGGGACGGCGTGGCCGTGGCCCCCGCCCCGGTGCCGGTCGGCCGGGCCGTTCCCGCCCACAGCCCGGCCCCTGCGGCGCAGTCCGCCGCGCCGTCGGTGCCCGTCGCCCCGCCGGCTCCGGTCGTGGCGCCCGAGCAGCCCGACGCCCCGGCCGGCACCTCGGTGCGGGTCCCACCCTCGGAGTTCAACCCCTTCGCGGCCCCGGCCCCCACCGATCAGCCGGCCCAGCAACCGTCCCCGGTACTGGCCTCCGCCGACCCGTTCGGCGCCCCGGCCCAGGCCCCGGTGGCCCCGGAAGAGCCCGCCAAGGGCACCACCGTCCGGGTCCCCCCGGAGGACTTCAACCCCTTCGGCGCCCCCGCCCCGGCCTCCGCCGCCCCGGCCCAACCCGCCCCGGCTGCCGACCCGTTCGGCGCCGCGCCCGAGCCCTCCGTATCGGAGCCCGAACCGGAAGCCGCCGACCCCACCAAGGGGCGGCTCGTCAAGATCCCCCCAGCGGACTTCAACCCGTTCGGCGCCCCCGCCCCGGCAGCCCCCGCCGCCGCCCCGGAACCCGCCACCCCGACCGCCGACCCCTTCGGCGCACCCGACCCCTTCGCCGCGGCCGAACCCTCCGCAGCGGCCGACCCGTTCGCCGCACCTGAACCCTCCGCATCGGAGCCCGAACCGGAAGCCGCCGACCCCACCAAGGGCCGCCTGGTCAAAATTCCCCCGGCCGACTTCAACCCCTTCGGCGCCCCCGCCCCGGCAGCCCCCGCCGCCGCCCCGCAACCCGCCACCCCGACCGCCGACCCCTTCGGCGCACCCGACCCCTTCGCCGCGGCGGACCCTTTCGGCGCACCCGCCACACCCGCCGCACCCCACGCACCGGTACCCGAGCCCGAACCGGAAGCCGCCGACCCCACCAAGGGCCGCCTGGTCAAGATCCCCCCGGCGGACTTCAACCCCTTCGGCGCCCCGGCCCCGGCCGCGCAGAGTACCGACGCCGCCGAGGAACCGGAGGAGGCCGACCCCACCAAGGGCCGCCTGGTCAAGATCCCCCCGGCCGACTACAACCCCTTCGGCGCCCCCGCCCCGGCAGCCCCCGCCGCTCCGGCACCCGCCCCGGCCGCCGCACCTGCGCCCGCGCCTGCCCGCGCGGCCTCCGCCGACCCGTTCGGCACGGTCCTGTCCTCCGAGCCCTCCGACCCGTTCGGCACCGTCACCGGACCGCCGACCAACATCCCGCCCCGGCCCACCGCCCCGCCGGCGGTCCCCGCCCCGGCCGACCCGCCGGAGCAGGCCGACCCGACCAAGGGCCGCCTGGTCAAGATCCCCCCGGCGGACTTCAACCCCTTCGGGGCCCCGGCCCCGGCCGCACAGAACACCGACGCCGCCGAGGAGACGGAGGAGGCCGACCCCACCAAGGGCCGCCTCGTCAAGGTCCCCCCGGCCGACTACAACCCGTTCGGTGGCCTCTCCGCACCCCCGGCCCCGGCGGCGGCCCCGCAGTCCCCGCCGCCCCCGCCGGCCTACAGCCCTTTCGGCTGATCCGCACCTGACGAACGGCGAGCCCACCCCGGGCTCGCCGTTCCGCATTCCCGGCCGCCAGCCCCGCCGGGCCCGCCGCGCCACCAAGCCCGCCGACCTGCATCGCTGGCCTCGCCCCCTCCGGACGACCGGAACGGCCCCTCGCCACACACGAATCGGCGACCCGGTGCTCCAATGACCGCCGCCCGGACCCTCCTCCGCCCACCGCACCCAACCGTCAACCACGACCGAAGACTTGATGCCCACCTACGCCCGCACCGAACTGCTGCACATCCCCATCCCGGACGGCCACGCCGACGCCCTCGTCGCCATGCCCACGGAAGGCGGCCCACACCCGGCGGTACTGATGTACCCGGACGGCTTCAGCATCCGCCCCGTCCAGCGCGAACCGGCCCGCGAGCCGACCGATCACGGGTCCTACGTGCTCGTCCCCAACCTGTTGCGCCGGTGCTCGAACTCCCCCCGTACATCGGGGAGGACACCCGCGCCGAGCTCTTCGGCCGACTGATGCCGCTGATCACGGCGCACCCGCGCCGGCACGCCCTGCGCGACGCCGACGCCTACCTCCAATTCCTCGCCACCCGCCCCGAGGTCGCCGCCGGACCGATCGCCGTGACGGGCTACTGCATCGGCGGCCTCCAGGCCGTCCGCACCGCCGCCGCCCACCCGGACCGGGTCGCCGCCCTCGCCGCGTTCCACGCCCCGGTGGCCGCCGACGGTCCCGAACTCTTCGCCGAACTCACCGCGGAGGTCCATCTCGGCCATGCCGCAAGCGACTTGACCGCCGAGGCCCTCGCCGAGCTGAACAGCGATCTCGATGCCGCCGGGGTCCGCCACACCTCCGAGATCTATCCCGGCACCGTCCACGGCTTCACCATGTCCGACACCGACGCCTTCGACCCCGCTGCTCTCCACCTCCACTGGACCCGCCTGCTCCCCCTCCTCTCACGCACCCTCACCACCACCTGACGCCCGGCCCGCCTGCTCCCCCTCCCCTCTCGCGCACCCTGACCACCGCCCGGCACCCGACCTGTCAGTACACCCTGCAACGATCTCCGCATCCCGAACCGAAGGAGATCACCATGGGCGCCTGGGACATCGGACCGTTCGACAACGACACCGCCGCCGACTTCGCGGGCGACCTCGACGACGCCACCCCGGAGCAGCGCGAAGACCTGATCCGCGCCGTCCTCGGCGGCGGTGTCGGCGGCGGTGCCGGCGGCGGTGTCGGCGGCGGTGTCGGCGGCGGTGTCGGCGGCGGTGCCGCCGAGCTCGACGACCTGGACGCCGACAGCGGCAGCCAGATCGTGGCCGCGGCCGCCCTGGTCGCCGCCCAATGCCCGGGCGGCACCCCGATCACCACCGCATACGGCCCGGCCCACCCGCTGCCAAGCTTCGACCCCGCCATACGCCGGCTCGCCCTGGACGCGCTGGCCGGCGTCCTCGGCGAGGGCTCCGAACTCGCCGAACTCTGGGACGAATCGGACGAGGGCCCGGCCTGGCGCGCCGTGGTGGAGCAACTCCGGGCCGTTCTGTCCGGGGCCTGACGCCGTCTCAGGCCCCTCCTCGCTCGGTGTCGATCTCCTCGGCCAGCACCGCCATCCGGTACAGCGCGACGAAGTACCGCGAGGCGTAGCCGTCAGCGGCGAAGGTCGGCAGCAGCTGGTCGAGCAGAACTATTCGACTGCGCAGGTGCTCGCGGTGCCGGGCGCCGAGCGGCGGGCCGTCGAGGACGTTGGCGGCGAAGCCGGCGAGGACGGTGTCCAGGGTGACCAGGCAGGTGCCTTCGGGGTTCTGGTCGTACCAGCCGCTGGGGAACCGCATGGCGTTGAACTCGGCCCAGAGGCACGCCAGCAGGTCGGTCTTCTCGTCCGCCATGATGGTGATCATGCCGCACGCGAGCCCTGCTGTGAACGCGTCACGGGCACGACTTCCGTGGGCCGCCCGAAACCCTCAGCCGGCCCGGCGAGCCAGGTGCACCACGTCGGGAACCCCGCGCTCGACGGCGATCTCCTCGGTGCGGACATCGATGAACCCGGCGTCCCGCAGCGCCTGTTCGAAGGCAGCGGACGGCTGGGCGCTCCACACCGCGAGGACGCCGCCGGGCCGGAGCCGGGCCGCGGCATTGGCCAGGCCGACGGGGCCGTACAGCGCGTCGTTCTCCTCGCCGACCGTCCAGTCGGGCCCGTTGTCGATGTCGAGACAGAGCGCGTCGTAGCGTTCCACGGCCGAACCGAGATACGCCACCAGATCGGCGTGCACCACCTCGACCCGGGGATCGTCCAGCGCGCCGGCGGAGAACGCACCGAGCGGACCGCCCCGGTGCCAGTCGATGATCGCCCCCTCGCGCTCGACCACGGCGATCCGCCCCCACCGGGGCTCGGCAGCGGCGTACGCCAGCGAGAAGCCGACCCCCAGCCCGCCGATCAGCACACTCGGCCCGGCGGCCGCCCCCAGCGAGTCCAGCGCCGCCTGGATCAGCAGCCGTTCGGAACGCCCGTCGGCGGTGTCCATCAGGAAGCACCCGTTCGCGATGATCTCGTAATGCCCGCCGCGCCGCCGCAGCACCACCTCGCCGTACGGCCCGTCCCGCCGGTCGATCACTTCGGCGTCGGGCAGGCCCCGCCGGCTGGGCAGCACGGACATCCGGCAACTCCTGGTGTGCGCTCGGTCACAGACCATCCGACCCTAGCCGATCGCACCGCCCGGACCCATCGCATTTCCTACCCCTGCCCGTCCAGCACCGGCCCGGCCACGGCGACCGGCGTCTCCCCCTCGCGCGGGCTGCGCCGGCCGCGCCGCTCCAGCCACTTGGCCAGCCAGGACAGCAGCAGACACATGCCGATGTAGATCGGGGTGATCACCATCACCACGGGGATGAACGGCAGGTCGTAGTCCAGGTTGGTGGCGATCAGCTTCCCGGCGTGCAGGAACTCCTCGTAGGTGATCAGGAAGCCCAGCGAGGTGTCCTTCAGCGCCACCACCAGCTGGCTGACGATGGTCGGCGCCATCGCCCGGGTGGCCTGCGGCACCAGCACGTACGTCATCACCTGGGTCTTCCGCAGGCCGAGCGCGAACGCGGCCTCCTGCTGCCCCTTGGGAACGGCGAGCACGCCGGCCCGGAACACCTCGGCCAGCACCGAGCCGTTGTACAGCGTGAGGCCGGCCACCAGGGCCCACAGCGGTTCGACCTTGAGGGCGACGAAGATGAAGAAGATCATCACCAGCAGCGGCATGGCCCGGAAGAACTCCACCACCACGGTGGACGCCAGGCGCACCGGCCGGTGGTCGGAGAGCCGTCCGGCGGCGAACAGCGCGCCGAACGGGAGCGCGAACAGCACCGTCCAGCCGAACGCCTTCAGGGTGTTGCCGAGGCCGCGCAGCAGCAGCTCCTGCACGCCCTTGTACTGGAAGGCCGTCCACTTCTGGTAGGTGAACTGGTCGGTGTGGAACAGCATCCAGATCACCCAGCCGACCACTGCGGCGATCACCAGCAGCGCCAGGAGGCCGTACAGCCGGTGCCGGGCCAGCGCCTTCGGCCCGGGCACGTCGTACAGCGCGGAGGACTCCGTCGTCATCGGGACACCGCCACCCGTCGCTCCAGTAGGTTGAACAGGGCGCTGATCGCCAGCGTGATGATCAGATAGCCGACCGCGATCCAGATGAAGGTCCAGACGATGCTGTAGCCCAGCTCGTTGATCGTCCGGTAGGTACCGAGCAGTTCGACCACGCTGAACGAACCGGCGATCGCCGTGTTCTTCGCCAGCGCGATCATCACACTGCCCAGCGGGGCGACCACCGAGCGGTACGCCTGCGGCAGCACCACCAGGTTCAGCGTCTGACCGAACGTCATGCCCAGGCTGCGGGCCGCCTCGCCCTGCCCGACCGGCACCGTGTTCACCCCGGAACGCAGCGCCTCGCAGACGAACGCCGAGGTGTAGCAGCCCAGTGCCAGCACGGCGAAGGTGAAGAACGGCAGCGTGATGTGGAACCGGGGCAGGCCCAGCACCACGATGAAGAACAGCAGGGTCAGCGGGGTGTTCCGGAGCACCGTCACCCACCCGGTGCCGACGGCCCGCAGCGGCTTCACCGGCGAGACCCGGAAGCCCGCCATGACCACCCCGAGCACCAGCGCCAGCGCGGCACTGGCCAGGGTCAGCCACAGGGTGCCGAGGAAGCCGTGCCAGTAGGTGGACCAGTTGCTGGTCAGCACGTTCATCCGCGCCCCCTGCTCACTTGTACCGGTCGATGGCCGGGGGCTGCGGCGCGGGCACCCCGGAGAGGCCGAGTGTCGCGTCGTACGCCTTCTTCCAGTTGCCGTTGTCCATGTTCAGCTGCAGCGCGTCGTTGATCGCCATCCGCAGCACGGTGTCGTTCTTGGGAACGCCGATGCCGTACGGCTCGGTGGAGAACGGCTCCCCGACCATCTTCAGCTCGTCGGGGACCTTGGCCACATAGCCCTGCAGGATCGCGTTGTCGGTGGTGACGGCGTCGACCTGATTGCTGATCAGGTTGTCCACGCAGGCCGAGTAGGTGTCGTAGCCGACCAGCTTGGCCTTCGGATAGTCGGTCTGGATCCGCTGGTACGGGGTGGACCCGGCGGCCGAGCAGACCTTCCGGCCCGCCAGGTCCTGCGGGCCGTTGATCTTCGTCTCGCTCTTGCGGACCATCAGCGCCTGCCCGGCGATGAAGTACGGGCCGGCGAAGCCGACCAGCTTCTTGCGGTTGGCGTTGATGGTGTAGGTGCCCACGTAGTAATCGACCTGACCGTTCTGCAGCGCGGTCTCCCGGTTTGCGGAGGCGATGGTGCGGAACTCGATCTGGTTCGGCGCGAAGCCCAGGTCGGCGGCGACCATCTTGGCGATCTCGATGTCGAAGCCGGAGTACTCGCCGGTGGCCGGGTTCTTCTGGCCCAGGTACGGCTGGTCCTCCTTGGCGCCGATCACCAGGTGGCCGCGCGCCCGGGCCGCGTCCAGGGTCGGCGAACCGGTGACGGGGTTGCTGCGCACCTGGTAGCTGGGCAGCGCGCTCGGCTGCGGGCCCTTCGGCGGCGGGGTGCCCTCCTTGCCGCAGCCGGACAGGACGGCCAGCCCGGCCAGGCCGGGCAGCGCGGCGAGCAGCACGAGCGCCCGCAGTCTGTACCGCTGGTTCACCGCGCCGCCTCAGTGCTTCAGGATCTTGGACAGGAAGTCCCGGGCACGCTCGCTGCGCGGGTTCGCGAAGAACTCCTCGGGAACGCGGTCCTCGACGATCCTCCCGTCCGCCATGAAGACCACCCGGTTGGCGGCGGAACGCGCGAACCCCATCTCGTGGGTGACCACCACCATGGTCATCCCCTCGGCGGCCAGCGAGCGCATCACCTCCAGCACCTCGTTGATCATCTCGGGGTCGAGCGCCGAGGTCGGCTCGTCGAACAGCAGCGCCTTCGGGTCCATCGCCAGCGCCCGGGCGATCGCCACCCGCTGCTGCTGCCCGCCCGAGAGCTGCGACGGGTACTTGTCGGCCTGCGAGGCCAGCCCGACCCGCTCCAGCAGCGCCCGCCCCTTGGACTCGGCCTCCGGCTTTCCGCGCTTGCGCACCTTGATCTGGGCCAGCGTGATGTTCTGCAGCACCGTCCGGTGCGCGAACAGGTTGAAGGACTGGAACACCATCCCGACCTCGGCACGCAGCTTCGCCAGGCCCTTGCCCTCGGCGGGCAGCGGCTGACCTTCGATCAGGATGTCGCCGCTCTCCACCGGCTCCAGCCGGTTGATCGCCCGGCACAGCGTGGACTTCCCCGATCCGGACGGGCCGATCACCACCACGACCTCGCCGCGGCCCACCGTCAGGTCGATGTCCTGCAGCACGTGCAGTTGCCCGTAGTGCTTGTTCACCCGGCGCAGCTCGATCAGCGGCTCTCCGGCCGGCCGCCCCACGATCTCCTGCGGGGCCGTCACCTGGTGCGCCGGCCCTTCAGCAACCAGCCGAGCGCCGTCCCCGCGAGCAGTGTCGCCAGCAGCGCGATCCAGAGCGGGCAGGTGACGGTGAAGACCCAGAACTGGATCTTCACCTTGTCCAGGTTGGCGAACAGGAACCAGATCGCCAGCACCACAATGACGCCGATACCGATGTACCGGGTCGGGACACCACCGATCTCACTGCGCTGACCGGACGGAGAACCACCTGAAGTCTTTGTCACCCCGGCAGTCTGCGCCCGGCCCACCCGCCGACCGCCGCACCACCACCGCCGAGCCCGCCCATTCACCCGTCCGGGCCACCCTCTCCGGGCCCGGCGGAATCACCTGTGATGCACGCCACACGCATTTTCGCGGATCCACCCGATCCGAATGCCACCCCCGAAGCGTTTCCCTCATTGAGGGGAACTCTCGCCCATCGGGAATACTCCGCTGTTCACCCCGGTTGCCGCCCTCTTGGAAACACCCCACAGACTCCGCACAACCGAAGGGCACCCCTTCTCGTGACCAGCACTCCCGCAGTACCTCCGATCCCCTCGATCACGCTGAACAACGGCGTGCGGATCCCGCAGCTCGGTTTCGGCGTCTGGCAGGTGCCGGACGCGGAGGCCGTCCCGGCGGTGCGCACCGCGATCGAATCGGGCTACCGCTCGATCGACACCGCCGCGATCTACGAGAACGAGGCGGGCACCGGCCAGGGGATCGCCGAGTCCGGCGTGGCCCGTGACGAGCTGTTCGTCACCACCAAGCTGTGGAACTCCGGCACCCTCGACTGGTCCGGCGAGCAGGGCCGCGACCGGGTGCTGCGCGCCTTCGACGAGTCGATGGCCAAGCTCGGCCTGGAGCAGCTGGACCTGTACCTGATCCACTGGCCGCGGCCGATGCACGGCACCTCGTTCCTGAACATCTGGCGTGCCTTCGAGCAGCTGCTCGCCGACGGCCGGGTCCGCGCGATCGGCGTCTCCAACTTCCGCATCCCGGACTTGGAGCTGCTGCTCAAGGAGACCTCGGTGGTCCCGGCGCTGAACCAGGTCGAGCTGCACCCGTACTTCCCGCAGGCCGAGCTGCGCGCCTTCCACGCCGAGCACGGCATCGCCACCGAGGCGTGGAGCCCGCTGGGCCAGGGCGGCGACCTGCTGGCCGAGCCCGCGCTGCTGAAGATCGCCGAGAAGCACGGCCGTTCGACGGCCCAGGTGGTGCTGCGCTGGCACCTGCAGAACGGCGTGATCGCCATCCCGAAGTCGGTCACCCCGGCCCGCATCCGGGAGAACCTGGACGTGACGGGCTTCGAGCTGGACGCCGAGGACCTCGCGGCGATCGCCGCCGTCGCCACCGGCAAGCGGATCGGCCCCGACCCGGCCGGCTTCGACTGGAACTGACGCCCCGTCGTTCGCTCGTTGAGCTGACGTCGAATCAGCTTCGGCTGACGCTCCGTCAGCACGGAGAGTGACGACCGGAACAACCCGGAAGGGGCCGACACCTGACGTGGTGTCGGCCCCTTCCGGAGCGTCCCGAGCGGTGCCGCATGCCCGCCGGAGCGCGATCGCCGCCCAAAAATTGGACGACGCTTTGCAGAATCGTTACAGCCGAGCCGCCTTGGCGAGCAGCGCCAGCGCCGACGCGTGCTCGTGCGGCTCCAGCGGAGCGAGCAGCGCCTCCTGGACCTCGCGGACCCCGGCGGTGGAGCGGTGCAGCAGCTCCTGGCCGGTCGGGGAGAGCGAGAGCAGGTTGCGGCGACCGTCCGAGGGGTCGCGGCGGCGCAGCACCAGGCCGCGTCGCACCAGCCGGCTGACCATTTCGGCCATCGTCGCCTTGTCCAGCGAGGCGAGCTCGCCGACCGTGCGCTGGTCGGCGCCCGGTTCGGTCTCCAGGGCGTCCAGCACGGCGTACTGAGGAGCCGTCAGCTCGGTACCGACCTTCTCCGACCAGAGCTTGGTGTGCACCTGCTGGGCGACCCGGATCAGGTAGCCGACGGCCCGCTGGGCGTCCAGCGTGGGCCGGGCGTCGGCCATCACGGCGACGGCGGCCGGCTCCAGCCGGGCGATCCGTGCCATGGTCCGGACGAGTTCCAGCTGCTCGTCCGGGCTGAGCGGCTCGAACAGGGTCCGCTGGACCCTGACCACGCCACCGGTCGCCTCGCGCACGGCCTGAGCGCCGCTCTGCGAGAGGGCCAGCAGCTTGCGACGGCCGTCGGCCGGGTCCCTGCGGCGGAGCACCAGGCCCCGCCGGACCAGCCGGGCGACCATTTCGGCCATCGTCGCCTTGTCGAGCGAGGCCCGTTCGCCGACCGTTCGCTGGTCGGCTCCGGGCTCCAGTGCCAGTACCAGCAGCACCGCGAACTGCGGAGCCGTCAGCTCGGTACCGACGTATTCGGACCACAAGCGGGTGTGCACCTGCTGGGCCACGCGGATGAGGTGACCGGGCGACTGCTGCAGTCGACCGGGCACGCGGGTTGTCGGGATCTCCCCCAGCACCATGAAATCCGTCCCGGTGTCACGCTCGCGGTGTGTGTGGGACACCCGAGCGGGGCAGTAACGGCGAGTGAGCATCCCGCTGTGAGTAAGGACGCGCCGGCCGTGCAGCCGGTGGCTGCTGGCGCACACTATACAAACGGTCGGCCTGGACCGGCAGGTAGGGGCGCAGAGTAGTCGCAGGTTCGGCAAAGTTGGCATATTTCCCCCCTATGTCGGGGTCACGACCAATCCGGTTCACCCACTCGGCCGCCGCGCGCCCTCACCCTCCGTCACCTGCGGCGCTGCCCCTGGCCGGAATTCCTACTCGCCGGTAGGGTTGCCGCGCTGCGCGCTGCGCACCTCATTCAAATCTCATCCGCGGGTCACCGGCCCGGGCCGGTCCCGTCGTCCGACTTCGAGAGAGACGAGTACGAAGATGACCGAGCAGAGCACGTCCGTGACCGCCGAAGCTCCGGTGCGGGTGGCCGTGGTGACGGGCGCGGCCCGTGGGATCGGCGCGGCCACCGCGCTCCGCCTGGCCGCCGACGGTTACGCGGTCGCGGTGGTCGACCTGGAGGAGTCCAACGCGAAGGGCACCGCCGAGGCCATCATCGCCGCGGGCGGCCGGGCGCTGGCCGTCGGCGCCGACGTCTCGAACGCCGAGCAGGTCGAGGCCGCGGTCGACCGGATCGCCACCGAACTGGGCACCCCCGTGGTGCTGGTGAACAACGCGGGCGTGCTGCGCGACAACCTGCTGTTCAAGATGTCCGAGTCCGACTGGGACACCGTGATGAACGTGCACCTCAAGGGCGCCTTCCTGATGACCCGCGCGGTGCAGAAGCACATGGTCGCCGCCGGCTTCGGACGGATCGTCAACCTGTCCTCCTCCTCCGCGCAGGGCAACCGCGGCCAGGCCAACTACTCGGCGGCCAAGGCCGGCCTGCAGGGCTTCACCAAGACCCTGGCGATCGAGCTCGGCAAGTTCGGCATCACCGCCAACGCGGTCGCCCCCGGCTTCATCGCCACCGACATGACGGCGGCCACCGCGGCCCGGGTCGGCATGGAGTTCGAGGCGTTCAAGCAGGCCGCCGCCTCGGCGATCCCGGTGCAGCGGGTCGGCGTGCCGGACGACATCGCGCACACCATCTCCTTCCTCGCCTCCGAGGGCGCCGGCTTCGTCTCCGGCCAGGTCATCTACGTGGCGGGCGGCCCGCTCGACTAGTTCGGGTCTCGTGGTGCGCCGTCCCCGGCGCGGGTCCAGACTCGACGTGCAGACCTCCCGCCGCCCCTCCGCGCGGCGGGCGCACCCACGGAGGATCTTGATGACCGACACCACGGACAGCGACTCCAAGCCGACCCCGGACAATCAGCTGCACACCGGGGCGGAGAAGCCGGTCGACCCCGAGGACCTGGTGATGGCCTCGGGGCGCGACCTCACGGCGAAGCGGATCGCGAAGGCGAAGAAGGACCTGGAGGAACAGGGCGCGGCAGCGGTCGAACGGCTGCTGCCCTGAGTCGCACCGCCGCTCGACGAGGCGGCCGATTTCCCGGAAGTGACCTGCGTCACGGGAAATCGGCCGCTTCTTTCGTTCTCGCACTACCCGCCCGGCAATTGGAGAAACCCGGCGGAAACGGCACTGGGGAGCCGCGGGGAGGGTGATTTCGCACACTCCGCTCCGTTTTACCGCCCCACCCCGCGCGTACTGAACTGCCCGTATGGGGAAAGTGCGGACAACCGATCACCGGCGGGTGACAGATCGGTCGTACAGCCCAAAGCGCCCGGGGCCAGCCGGTAATGTCGAAGGGTGCCAGCCAAGCCCGAATCCCCCGTGCCGCGGATATCGACCGCACCGCGCACGTTTCCGGTCCAGTCCGAGCGCGATTCCGTCACCGAGCCGACCGAATCCGCACCTCCGTCGATCAGCCGGCGGCACCTTCTGCTCTTCGGCATCACCGCCGTGCTCTACCTGGCGGTGGTGCTGGCCATCGTGTGCGACTCGCCGCTGGTCGACCTGGACTGGTCGCTGCAGCAGCTGCGCCCGTACAAGCTGTGGCCGCAAGCACTGCCGTACCTGGACATCTGGGTGATCGCCGGCCAGCGCGGCCCGACCGCGATCGCGGCCTGTCTGTGGCTGGGCTGGCGCTGCTACCGCACACACTCGTCCCGGCCGCTGCTGGTGATGGGCATGGCGCTGCTGCTGCTGAACGCCACGGTGGGCGGGGTGAAGATCCTGACCGGCCGGCTGGGTCCGCACTACGCGCACTACGTGGGCTCGCCCGAGCTGTTCTCCGGCGGCACCATCTTCCCGTCCGGGCACACCGCCAACGCCGTGGTCACCTGGGGCGTGCTGGCCTACCTGGCGGCGCGCTGGCGGCGCACCGGCGCGGTGCTGGCCGCGCTCACCGCGGCCTCGATCGGCCTGACCACCGTCTACCTGGGCACCCACTGGATCTCCGACGTGTTCGCCGGCTGGGCGGCGGGGGCACTGGTGCTGCTGTCGCTGCCGCTGGCCGAGCCGGCCATCGCCGCGCTGGACGAGCGGGTGCTGGCGGTCTGGCACCGGGAGGGCCGGTTCGCCCGGCCGGCCCCGGTGCCCCGCCCGCAGCCGGCCACCGCGCACTGGGCGGGCCGCCCGCTGCCGGTGCGCCCTCAGCCCGCCCAGGCACGCTCCACCACGCCGTCCCGGACGGTCAGGTTGAGCCGCTCCGAGCGGTACTCCATGGTCAGCAGCGCCTCCGGCTCCAGCACTCGCACGGTGCGCCAGCCGCGCTCGGCGGCCAGCGCCCGCGCGGGCTCCACCGGCAGCCCCAGATAGTCGTCCAGCCGGTCGTCCATCGCCCCGCCTCCCCGCACCCGACAGTCCTACGCTGGAAGGGTACGAGGGAGGCGGTTGCGTATGCGGCGGGCGAAGACCCCGAAGGTCTGGCGCAGCGGGACGGAGCCGGCCACCGCACGCACCGATCTGAAGCTGCGCTTCCTGCTGTCGATGCTGTTCCTGCCGTTCTTCGCCCTGTGCACGGCGGGCTTCGCGGTCTGGGCGGCCTTCGCCTCGCCGCACGGCGCGCCCAGCAGCGGGACGCTGACCGTGTTCGCGGTGGGCTGCGGGCTGCTGACGCTGGTGGCGGCGGCGGACCTGTGGGTCGTGGTACGCCGCCGCCGCACCGAGCTCTAACGTGAGCCGACGGCCTGCTTGACCAGGGTGCGGCCGAAGTCCCACATCAGGCCGCTGCCGCGGTGGGCGTCGTCCATCACCTCGGTGAAGGCGTCCAGGAAGCGGTCGACGTCCTGCTCGGTGATGATCAGCGGCGGGATCAGCTTGATCACTTCCAGGTGGTCGCCGGAGACCTGGGTGAGGATCCGGTGCCGTTGCAGCAGCGGGACGACCACCATCTGCGCGAACAGGCCCTTGCGGGCGGCCTGCAGCGCCGTCCAGCCGGTGCGCAGCTTGAGCGACTTGGGCCGGCCGAACTCGATGCCGATCATCAGCCCGCGTCCGCGCACCTCGGCGAGCAGTTCGTAGCGTTCGACCAGCGCGGCCAGCCGGGCCCGCAGCAGCTCGCCGACCCGGGCGGCGTTCTCCACCACCTTCTCCTGCCGCATCACGTGCAGGGTGGCCAGTCCGGCGGCCATCGCCTGGGCGTTGGAGCCGAAGCTGGCGGAGTGCACCAGGACGCGGTCCATCGAGGAGTACACCTTCTCGAAGATCCACGACTTGCCGAGGGTGGCCCCGATCGGCACGTAGCCGCCGGACAGTGCCTTGGCGGCGCACACCAGGTCGGGCCGGACGCCGTCCTCGGCCTGGTGGGCGAAGAAGGTGCCGGTGCGGCCGATGCCGGTCTGCACCTCGTCGCAGATCAGCAGCGCCTTGTGTTCGTGCAGCAGTTGCTGGGCGGCGGCCAGCCAGCCGGGCGGCGGGGCGAGCACGCCCTTGCCCTGGATCGGCTCCACGATCAGCGCGGCGACGTCGCCCTTCTTCAATTCCCGTCGCAGCGCGTCGAGGTCTCCGAGCGGGATCGCGGTGTCCGGCAGCAGCGGGTCGAAGCCCTTGCGGAAGCCGCCCTCGCCGTTGACGGACAGCGCGCCGGCGGTGAGGCCGTGGAAGGCGTGCTCGCAGTACAGGACGCGGCGTCTGCCGGTGGCGTACCGGGCGAACTTGAGCGCCGTCTCGACCGCCTCGGTGCCGCTGTTGCCGAAGAACACCCGGTCCAGGCCGGGTGCCCGGGCGATCAGCTGTTCGGCGAGCAGGCCGGGCAGCGGGGAGCAGTCGAAGCGGGTGAGGTCGGCGCTCTCCAGGTCCATCACCTGCTGGACGGCGGCCCGCACGGCGGGGTGGTGCCGGCCGAGCGCGAAGATGCCGAATCCGGCGAGCATGTCGAGATATTCGTTGCCCTCGGCGTCGTAGAAGTACGGGCCTTTCGCACGCTCGTAGTACCGGTCGAAGCCGATGGTGTGCAGCATCCGCGGCAGTTGCGGGTTGAGGTAGCGGGCGTGCAGCTCGTAGCGTTCGCCGCCGCGGGCGTCGAGCAGGGCGGCGAGGTCGAGCGGTTCGGCCTGGGTCACGCTGGTTCGCTCCAATCGGTCAGCGGCATCCGGGTCCGGTACTCCTGGGCGCCGGTGCGGGTCCCGGGCAGCACCCGGCGGGCGTGGGCGGCGGTCTGGGCGGCGACGCCGGTGCCGGTGAGCCCGATCTCCTCGAGGAGCTCACCGCGCGAGGCGTGCGCCAGGAACTCCTGCGGGACGCCGAGGTCGCGCAGCGGGATGTCGACCTCGGCGTCCCGCATGGCCTGGGCGAGGGCGGCGCCGACGCCGCCGGTGCGGCCGTTGTCCTCGACGGTGACCACCATCCGGTGCGCGGCGGCCATCGTGACCAGCGCGGGATCGACGGGTTTGACCCAGCGCGGGTCGACGACGGTGGCGGTGATGCCGTCGGCGGCGAGCAGGGCGGCGGCGTCCAGGCAGGCGGGGGCCATCGGGCCGACGGCGACCAGCAGCACGTCGGGCGTGGGACCGGTGCGGGCGAGCACGTCGATGCCGCCGGTGCGTTCGATCGCGGGCACCTCGGGGCCGAGTTCGCCCTTGGGGAAGCGCACCACGGTGGGCGCGTCCTCGACGGCGACGGCTTCGCGCAGCTGTTCGCGCAGCCGGGCGGCGTCGCGCGGGGCAGCGATCCGCAGCCCGGGGACCACCTGCAGCACCGACAGGTCCCACACCCCGTTGTGCGAGGCCCCGTCGTTGCCGGTGACCCCGGCCCGGTCGAGCACGAAGGTGACGCCGAGCCGGTGCAGCGCGACGTCCATCAGTACCTGGTCGAAGGCCCGGTTCAGGAAGGTCGCGTACACCGCCACCACGGGGTGCAGCCCGCCGGTGGCCAGCCCGGCGGCGGAGGCGACGGCGTGCTGTTCGGCGATGCCGACGTCGAAGGTGCGCCCGGGGTAGGCCTTGGCGAACGGGCCGAGTCCGACGGGGTGCAGCATGGCGGCGGTGACGGCCACCAGGTCGGGTCGCTCGGCGCCGAGCGCGAGCATCTCCGCCCCGAACACGGAGGTCCAGGAGGTGCCGGCGGTCGGCGAGATCGGCAGGCAGGTGTACGGGTCGATCGGGTTCACGGCGTGGAACCGGTCGGCCTCGTCCTGTTCGGCGGGCCGGTAGCCGCGGCCCTTGACGGTGAGGCAGTGCACGATGACGGGGCCGCCGAAGTTGCGGGCCTGACGCAGCGCCTGTTCGACGGCGGCGATGTCGTGGCCGTCGATCGGGCCGAGGTACTTCAGGCCGAGGTCCTCGAACATGCCCTGCGGGGCGAAGGCGTCCTTGAAGCCTTTCTTGGCGCCGTGCAGGGCGTCGAACAGCGGCGGCCCGACCACGGGGGTGCGCTGCAGGGCGTCCTTGCCCCAGGCGAGGAAGCGCTCGTAGCCCTTGGTGGTGCGCAGCGTGGCGAGGTGGTGGGCGAGGCCGCCGATGGTGGGCGCGTAGGAGCGTTCGTTGTCGTTGACGACGATGATCAGCGGGCGGTCCTCGGCCTCGGCGATGTTGTTGAGGGCTTCCCAGGCCATGCCGCCGGTGAGCGCGCCGTCGCCGATCACGGCGACGGTGCAGCGGTCGACGCCCAGCAGTTGGTTGGCCTTGGCGATGCCGTCGGCGTGGCCGAGTGCGGTGGAGGCGTGCGAGTTCTCGATCAGGTCGTGCGGGGATTCGGCGCGCGAGGGGTAGCCGGACAGTCCGTCCTTGGCGCGCAGCCGGCTGAAGTCCTGCCGGCCGGTGAGCAGTTTGTGCACGTAGGCCTGGTGGCCGGTGTCCCACAGGATGCGGTCGTGCGGGGAGTCGAAGACGCGGTGCAGGGCGATGCTGAGTTCGACCACGCCGAGGTTGGGTCCGAGGTGGCCGCCGGTGCGGGTGACGGCGTCGATCAGGAAGTGGCGGATCTCGGCGGCGAGCGGCGGGAGCTGTTCGGGGTGCAGCCGGCGGAGGTCGGCGGGCCCGGTGATCCGGCTCAGCAGTGGCATGGCGTACCCCTCACGGCTGGTGCGGGTGGGTGGACGGTCGGTGTCCAGCCTGCGGCCCCGCTGTCGCGGTCGCCTGTCGGCGTGGGCCGCCCGCGCCGTCGCGCGGGCGGCCCGTGTGACGGCCGCTCAGCCTGCCTTGGGCGCGGCAAGGGTCTCCCGGGCGGCGCGGATCGACTCCTTGAGCGAGCCCATGGTGGCGAGCACCGCGGTGGGCTCGTACCCGCAGTGGGCCATGCAGTTGTCGCAGCGCGGGTCGCGGCCGCGGCCGTACTTGTCCCAGTCGGTCTTCTCGATGAGTTCCCGGTAGGTGGGGACGTAGCCGTCGGCCATCAGGTAGCAGGGGCGCTGCCAGCCGAACAGCGAGTAGTTGGGGATGCCCCAGGCGGTGCACTCGAAGTCGACCTTGCCTTCGAGGAAGTCCAGGAACAGCGGGCTGTGGTTGAGCCGCCAGCGCCGCCGGTTGCCGTCGGCGAAGGCCCTGCGGAACAGTTCGCGGGTCTGTTCGACGCCGAGGAAGTGCTCCTGGTCGGGGGCCTTCTCGTACGCGTAGGCCGGGGAGATCATCATCTCGTCGACCTTGAGTTCGTCGTTCAGGAAATCCAGCACCTCGACCACGGTCTGCGGGGTGTCGGTGTTGAAGAACGTCGAGTTGGTGGTGACCCGGAAGCCGCGCCGCTTGGCCTCCTTGATCGCCTCGACGGCCTCCGCGAAGGTGCCCTCCTTGGCCACCGAGGCGTCGTGCCGCTCCTGCAGGCCGTCGATGTGCACGGCGAAGGTGAAGTACGGGGACGGGGTGAACAGGTCGAGCTTCTTGCGCATCAGCAGCGCGTTGGTGCACAGGAAGACGTACTTGCGGCGGGCCACCAGCTGCCGGACGATCTCGTCGATCTGTGGGTGCATCAGCGGTTCGCCACCGGCGATGGAGACCATCGGGGCGCCGCACTCCAGGACCGCGCCGACCGCCTGCGCGACCGGCATCCGCTGCTTGAGCACCCCGGCCGGGTGCTGGATCTTGCCGCAGCCCTCGCACTTCAGGTTGCAGGCGAACAGCGGCTCCAGCTCCACGATCAGCGGGAACTTGTCCCGGCGCTTCAGCTTCTGCTGCATGAGGTAGGTGGACACGCGGAGGGTCTGACGCAGCGGCATGGCCATGGCTTAGCTCGCCTCCTGAGGGAGCGTCGAGGGCGGTGTCGAGGGCTCGGTGGTCGTCGGCGGACGGGGCGCGGCGGCCAGCTGCCGGTGCCACGCGGTGAGGGCGGGGACGGCGGCCCGCAGCGCCCGCCAGGCGCGGAAGCCGGCGGGCAGGGTGCCGGGGCGGATGAGTTCCCGCTCGGGGGTGTCGACCACCACCCGCAGCACGGCGGCGGGCAGCTCGGGGGCGTGCTCGGCGCGGGCGGCGAGCACCGCGGCGGCCTCCATGTCGACGGCGAGCGCGCCCTCGGCGTGCAGCCGGGCCCGTTCGGCGCCGCGCACCACGTGGTCGGCGGTGCGGTGGGTGCCCAGGTGGGCGCGGAGCCCGGCTTCCTCCAGGGCGGTGGCCAGCGCGGGCGCGGTGGCCAGCGGATGGACGCGGCCCTCGGCGTCGGTGACCCGGTCGGCGACGATCACCTCGCCGGGGCGCACCCCGGGGCCGACCGCGGCGCCGAACCCGGCGACCAGCAGCGCCCCGTAGCCGCCGACGTCCAGCAGCGCGCCGGCCCGCCGCCCGGCCGTCCGGCGGCCCATGCCGGTGCGGGCCAGCACCGGGGGGCCGCCGACCGCGCCGGACCAGTCGCCGCCGCGCAGCGCCCAGGCCTCGGGGCGCAGCGCGCAGAGCACCAGCAGGGGGGCGCTCATGCCCCCACCTCGCCGGCGCTCGGCAGGCGCTTCGCGCACGCGCACCTCTTGATGACGGCCTCACTTCGTTCGCTCATCGTCGGCCGCCCCGGCCGAGCGAGGCGTCGTGCACGTACCGGCCGAGGGCGGTGACCGGGAAGACCAGGCGGTACAGGTGGTAGTTGATGGAGAAGTCCCAGGGGAACCCGGTGCCGGTGAACTGCGGTTCGTCCCAGCTGCCGTCGGGGCGCTGGGTGCGGGTCAGCCAGGCGATGCCGCGTTCGACCGTCTCCGAGTCGCGTTCGCCGGCGGCGAGCAGCGCCATCAGGGCCCAGGCGGTCTGCGAGGCGGTGGAGTCGCCGCGTCCGGCCCAGGTGGCCGGGTCCTCGTAGGAGCGCATGTCCTCGCCCCAGCCGCCGTCGGTGTTCTGCCGGCCGGTCAGCCAGCCGACGGCGCGGCGGACGGAGGGGTGGCCGGGGGTGAGTCCGGCGGCGATCAGGGCGGGCACCACGGAGCCGGTGCCGTAGATGTAGTTGGTGCCCCAGCGGCCGAACCAGGAGCCGTCGGCCTCCTGGTGGCTCAGCAGCCAGGCGACGCCGCGCCGGGTGCGAGGGTCCCGGGTGCGGCCGGTCTCGGCGAGCATCTCCACCACGTGCGCGGTGACGTCGGCGGAGGGCGGGTCGATGACTTCACCGAAGTCGCAGAACGGCAGTTTGTTGGGGAGTTTGCTGGTGTTGTCGGCGTCGAAGGCGCCCCAGGCGCCGTCCTTGGACTGCATGCCGAGGTTCCAGCCGACGGCGCGTTCGACGGCGCCGTCCAGCCGGGCCCGGTCGGGGTGGTCGATCCGGCGCAGCGCCAGCACCACTTCGGCGGTGTCGTCGACGTCGGGGTAGGTGTCGTTCTGAAATTCGAACGCCCAGCCGCCGGGGGCGAGCCGGGGGCGTTTGACGGCCCAGTCGCCGCGGGTGGTGACTTCCTCGCCGAGCATCCAGTCACCGGCCCGCACCAGGGCGGGGTGGTCGCCGGGCAGTCCGGCGTCGCGCAGCGCGATGGCGGCCAGGCAGGTGTCCCAGACCGGGGACTGGCAGGCCTCCAGCCAGCGCTTGCCGTCCGCGGTGTGCACGGTGAAGCTGTCGAAGGCGGCCAGGCCGGCCTTCATCACGGGGTGGTCGAGGCGGTAGCCGAGCAGCCGCAGGGCGATCAGCGAGTACACGGCGGGCGGCTGGATGCCGCCCCAGCAGCCGTCGGCCTCCTGCCGCTCGACGATCCAGGCGGCGGCCTGTCGCAGCGCCAGGCGGCGCACCGGTTTGATGGCGTGCCGGTGGTAGCGGTGCATCAGCTGGTCGAGGCGCTGGAAGAGGCCGTCCCAGGTGTGCGCGGGGGCCAGCGGCCGCTTCGGGTACGGGTTCGCCGGGTCGGTGTGCAGTTCGGTGAGGTCGAACGGGGCCGGGCGGACCGGGCGGTGGGCGGAGACCACGGTCAGCGGGACGATGGTCTGCCGGGCCCACTGGCCGAAGGAGTAGATGTTCAGCGGCGCCCAGCTGGGCAGGAACAGCACTTCGGGGGGCAGTTCGGGGAGCTTCGCCCAGGGCCACCAGCCGAACAGGGCGAGCCAGATCCGGGTGAACACCCGGGTGGCGGCGATGCCGCCGTTCTCCCGGACGAAGGCGGCGGCGGCCCGCAGGTGCGGGGCGTCCGGGGGGTCCCCGGCGAGTCGGAGGGCGACGTACGCCTCGACGGTGGTGGACAGTTCGGGCGGGCCGCCGTGGAAGGTGGCCCAGGTGCCGTCCTCCCGCTGCCTGGAACGGATCCAGGCCGCGGTGGCCCGGGTCTGCTCCTCGGTGCGGATGCCGAGGAACTGGCGGAGCAGCAGGTCTTCGGCGTCCATGGTGACGTTGGTCTCCAGGTCGCCCTTCCACCAGCCGTCGGCGTGCTGGAGTGACAGCAGGTGTGCGGTGGCTCGGCTGAGCGCCGCCGCGGGTGAGGAATCGTCAGATCGTGTTACTGCAACTGAGGTTTGGGGTCCGAGCCTTCCACCCGCGGTTGCTGTCACTCTTACGTCACCTCTCTCTGACCACCACGAATTCGGCGAGTGCGACGAAGTGCTCGCGCACCTCGTCGGCCATGGGCACCTCGCCGAGCGCGGCGAGGGCGGTGTCGTACTGGCGGCGGGCCTCTTCCTGCGTCCAGGCCCGGCCGCCGGCCTTCTCGATCAGCGCGGCGCGGGCGGCGAGCTGCTGCTCGCTCTCCTCGCCGCGGCCGGTCGGGTCGGCCAGCTGTGCGGCCAGCTCGCGGGAGGCGACGCCCCCCTCGGCCAGCGCGGCGCACACCGGCAGCGACTTCTTGCGCGACTGGAGGTCGCTCCAGTGCGGCTTGCCCGTCACTTCGGTGGCACCCCAGATGCCCAGCAGGTCGTCCACCGCCTGGAACGCCAGGCCCAGGTGGTAGCCGTACCGCTGGAGCGCGTCGGAGATCCGGTCGTCGGCGCCGGCCAGTACCGCGCCGATCGCCGCGGAGGCCGCCAGCAGGGCGCCGGTCTTGCCGCCCTCCATGGTCAGGCACTCCTCGACCGTCACCACGTCCCGCTGTTCGAACGAGACGTCCAGCGCCTGACCGTCGATCAGCCGCCGGGTCGCGGTGGTGATCAGACGGACGGCGCGGGCGGCGTCGGTCGGGGTGGCCCCGCCGGTCACCGCGGCGTCCAGCAGGACCTCGGTGCCGAGGGTGGACAGCGCGTCGCCGACCAGCACGGCCTGCGCCGGGCCGAACACCGTCCAGGCGGTGGCCCGGTGCCGACGTGTCTCGTCACCGTCCATCAGATCATCATGAAGAAGGGAGAAATTGTGCACCAGCTCGACCGACACGCCGCCCGGTACGCCCACCTGCGCGTCCGCGCCGACCGCCTCGGCCGACAGCAACGCCAGCGCCGGACGCACCGCCTTGCCGCCGTCGCCCGCGGCGGGCTTGCCCTCGCGGTCGATCCAGCCGAAGTGGTACGCCGCGACGGTGTCCATCGGCGCGGCCAGACGGGCGACGGCCTCGCGCATCGGCGGCGTGCAGAGCGTGCGCCCGCGCGCCAGCAGGTCCAGGACCGTCAGGGTGTCCCCGACCGTCGAGCCGGTGCGTGCCTCCACGTGCGTTCCCTCTCGGTACGTCTGGTCGGCCGCGAACGGCGGCCGGCCGGGTGCGATGTCAGTGGTCGCGGACTGCCGGGTCGGCGTCATCGGGGCCACCGCCCGTCCGCGCGATCGACCGGGATCCGGCCGGAGCCGGCCAGCGCGGCATCGGCCGCGGCGTGCCCGCTGCGCACCGCGCCCTCCATGGTCGCGGGCCAGCCGGTGGCCGTCCAGGCGCCGGCCAGCAGGATGCCCGGCAGTTCGGTGCGCGCGCCGGGGCGCAGCCGGGCGGTGCCGGGCGCCGGGTCGAAGGTGGCGGTGCGCTCCCGGGTGACGAAGAAGTCCAGCACCCGGGCGTCGCGGGCGGCGGGCAGCAGGCGGGCCAGCTCGGGCAGGTAGCGCTCGCGCAGCTCGGCGACCGGCAGGTCGATCTCGTCCTCGGCGGCGGACTGCGACACCGCCAGGTACTGGGCGCCGGGTACGGCCAGGCCGGAGTGCGGGGTGCGGTCGAAGACGAACTGCACCGGGGAGCCGATCGCGGCGAAGAACGGACGGCGGATCAGCGGCCGGTCGTAGATCACGTGCACGTTGAGGATCGGCGCGGTGCCGAACCCGGCCAGCCGCTCCTGCCCGGGGATCGCGCCCGGCGGCAGCAGCGCGGCCGCGGCGTCCTGGGCGCCGGCCAGCACCACGGTGTCGGCGGTGAGCAGTTCGCCGCTCTCCAGCCGGACGGCGTTCGGCTCGGCGGCCTTGACCTCGGCGGCCTTGCTGCGCAGCAGCACCCGGACGCCCGCGCGTTCGAGTTCGGCGCGGGCCCGGTCGTGGTGGATCTCGCCGAGCGGGACGCGGGCGATGCCGATGTCGGCGGCGCCCGGGTCGGACAGCAGGCCGGTCTGGAACACCTTGGCGGCCAGCGCCAGCGAGGTGCGGTCGGCGGTGGCGTTCAGGGTGGCGACGCCCACCAAGTCCCACACCGCCTCGACGGTGGCCGGGGTCTGGCCGTGGCGGCGCAGCCACTCGCCGAAGGAGATCTCGTCGAGCGCCGGGTCGTCCAGGCGCAGCCCCTTGAGGGCGAGGGCGCCGCGCACCACCCGCAGCCGGTCGGCCGGGCCGAGGTGGCGGTAGGTGGCGAGACTGCCGGCCAGGTGCAGCGGGACGGGCAGGGCGGCGCGGCGCAGCCGGCCGAGGCTGCGGGTGCCGTCGGCGGCCAGGCCGAGCACCGGGACGTCCAGCCGGTCCTGGAGGTCGACCAGGGCGTCTGCGCCGAGGCGGTCGATCAGGCCGCGGTAGGCGGTGCAGCAGCGCAGGTAGACATGCTGGCCGTTGTCGACCGTCAGGTCTCCGCGTTTGAAGGAGAAGGCCAGGCCGCCGAGCCGGGGGCGGGCCTCGACCAGGGTGGTGCGCACGCCTGCGTCCGCCAGTCGGAGCGCGGCGGTGATGCCGGCCAGGCCGCCGCCGATCACCACGGCGGTGCGCTGCCGCTGCGGCGTCGGCGTGCTCATCGGTCCTCCCTGGCAGCAGTGGACTGAGGACACAACAACGTGCGCATGCGTCGTGATTCCCTGTTGACACAGCGTGACAGAACTGGCGTGAGAATCAAGAACGCCCTCCGGCGAGCCCGGACAGTGCCACGTACGCCTTCTCCCAGCCGGGCAGCGAGACGCGGCCGCGGAGCACCGAGTGCGGGTCGGCGGCGATCCGGCCGAGCAGGCGGTGGTAGATGCCGGCCATCGCGGCGGTGGCGGCGCGGCTGCGGCGGTCGAGCATCGGCAGCAGTTGCAGGCCCTCGGTGAAGGCCTGCTGGGCGCGGGCGGCCTCGAAGGCGACCAGGCCGGTGAAGTCGGCGCCGACCGGGAGCTTCGGCAGGGCGAAGCCCTGCTGGCAGCCGAACCTGGCGAGGTCCTCGGCGGGCAGGTAGGTGCGGCCGTTCAGGGCGTCCTCGCGCAGGTCGCGCAGGATGTTGGTGAGCTGCAGGGCCAGCCCCAGGGTGTCGGCGTAGGCGGCGCCGCGCTCCCAGTCCTCGCAGCCGTACACGCCGAGCGAGAGCCGGCCGATCGAGCCGGCCACGCAACGGCAGTACACCTTGAGCTCGTCGAAGGTCTGGTACTCGACGCCCTTGAGGTCCATCTCGACGCCGTCGATCAGCTCGTCGAAGCCGCCGAGCGGGATCGGGAAGCGGCGGGCGGCGTCGGCCAGCGCGACCTTGATCGGGTCGGTGTCGTCCTCGCCGACCGCGCCCGCCCGGATCTCGTCCAGCAGGACGCGGGTGCGGGCCAGCGCCTCGGTCTTCTGCTCGACCGGCAGTTCGCCGTCGCCGATGTCGTCGACCCGGCGGGCCAGCGCGTACAGCGCGGACATCGCCAGCCGCTTGGCCTCGGGCAGCAGCCGGATGCCGTAGCTGAAGTTGCGGGCCTGCAGGGCGGTGACCGCCTCGCAGTACCGGTAGGCCGCCATGACCGGCGCGGACGCCAGTGGTGATGCCCCCACGCGGGCGCTCACCTTCCCTTCGCGAAAAGTGCCGCCGCCCGGCCGGCCAGGCGGCGCTTGTCCGGCTTCGCCCGGTGCGCGAGCACGTCGTACCCGGCCGCCGCGATGGCGTCCAGGGCCGCGTACCCGCCGGCGGTGAATCCCGCCAGCAGCAGTCGAAGCCTCCCGTGAACCGTACCTACCAGCGGCGCGCCGTGATCGAGCAGGGTCCGGGCCCGGCTCGCCTCCCAGGCGATCAGCTGCCGCACCTCGCGCGAGGCGGCGGGGGCGGCGAGGTCCTGTTCGGTGACGCCGAAGGTGGCGAGGTCCTCCTGCGGGAGGTAGATCCGGCCGCGGTCGAGGTCCTCGGCGACGTCCTGCAGGTGTTCGACGATCTGCAGCGCGGTGCAGATCGCGTCGGAGAGTTCGATCCGCTCGGGGGTGGCGCGGCCGGCCAGGGCGAGCACCAGGCGGCCGACCGGGTCGGCGGAGAGCGTGCAGTAGTGCCGCAGGTCGTCCCAGGTCGGGTAGCGGGTGACGGTCTGGTCGGCCCGGTTGGCCTCGATCAGCCGGCGGAAGGGCTCCGGGGTGACGGCGTGCTGTTCGATCAGCGGGACCAGGCGGCGGACCAGCGGGTGCCGGGGCTCGTCGGCGGCGGTGCCGAGCACGGTGCCACCCTGCGCCCGGTCGTCGCCGAGGGCGGTGGCGAAGGCCCGGTCGAGGTCGCGCTCCAGGCCGTCCAGCAGGGCGAGCCGGAAGCCTTCGTCCCCGGGTGCGCCGGGGACGTCCAGCAGGTGGGCGACGGAGGCCGGGTCGGCGAGGTCGCCGTCGCCGGCGTCGTCGATCAGCCGGGCGAAGCCGTAGACCGCCATCAGGTCGTCGCGCCAGGCGGCGGGCAGGAAGGCGGGGGCGACCGGGAAGTTCTCCAGGTCCGCCTTGTCCAGCGTCACCGCCGCTGTCTGGTTATCAGATTTGATTGAAGCCGACACTGCCGTCACTCCCCCGTTCTACACCGGGCCCGGCCGCCATCGCGCCTCGGACACGCTTCCGTCGTCACGCCTTCACCCGCCGCACGGCACAGGGCCGGTGCCGGGGAATGCTCCCCGCGCACCGGCCCTGCGACCGACGGCCGCGCCCCGGTCAGGGGCGCTCGCCCTTCTCGTACCGCCGGACCACCTCGTCGGTGTGCCCGTCCATGATCAGCTCGCCGTGCTCGATCCAGATGGTGCGCTCACAGGTCTCGCGGATCGCGTTGTTGTCGTGGCTGACCAGGAAGACCGTGCCGGCCTCCTTGCGCAGCTCGTTGATCCGGGCCTTGGAGCGCTGCTGGAAGCCCTGGTCGCCGGTGGCGAGGGCCTCGTCGATCAGCAGCACGTCGTGGGTCTTCGCCGCGGCGATGGAGAACCGCAGGCGGGCACCCATGCCGGAGGAGTAGGTGCGCATCGGCAGCGAGATGAAGTCGCCCTTCTCGTTGATGCCCGAGAAGTCGACGATGCTCTGGTAGCGCTCGCGCACCTGGGCCGGGGACATGCCCATCGCCAGGCAGCCCAGCACCACGTTGCGCTCGCCGGTCAGGTCGTTCATCAGCGCCGCGTTCACGCCCAGCAGCGAGGGCTGGCCGTTGGTGTAGATGGCGCCCTTGGCGGTCGGCAGCAGGCCGGCGATGGCCGCCAGCATGGTCGACTTGCCGGAGCCGTTGGAGCCGATCAGGCCGACGGCCTCGCCCTTGTACGCGGTGAAGCTGATGCCGCGCACCGCGTGCACCTCGCGGATCGCGGGCGACTTCTTGCGGGTGATCATCCGGCTCAGCGCCGAGGTGGCGCTGCCCTTGCCGGCACCCGCGCCGTGCACCTTGTAGATGATGTGCACGTCGTCCACCACCACGGTGGGGACCCGGGCCTGGTTGTCCACCGCGGTGGTCTCCTTCATGGTGTCGATCGCTGCGTCAGCCACGGCCGTACTCCTCCTCGGACTTCCAGAAGAACACGAAGCCGATGACGAAGGCGACGACCGCCCAGCTGCCGGCCATGATCCAGATGTGGTGGGGAAGGACCAATGCCTTGCTCCCGTAAACGGCCTTGTCGAAGCTGTCCGGCATGAACGCGTAGCGCATCAGGTCCATGTAGACCGTCGCCGGGTTCCAGGAGTAGACCGTCTGCCAGATCGTCGGCCAGCTCTGGATGTAGCCCGAGACGCTGTACATGACGCCGGAGACGTACATCCAGGTGCGCAGCAGGAACGGCATCAGCTGCGAGATGTCCGAGGTCTTGGCACCGATCCGGGCCATCACCATGGCGAGGCCGGTGTTGAACAGCGACTGCAGCAGCAGCGCCGGGATGATCAGCAGCCAGGTCATGCCCGGCTTGACGTGGTTGGCCAGCACGATGGCGACCAGCACCACCATCGAGATCAGCAGCTGCTGGAGCTGGATCACGGTGAAGGCGATCGGCAGCGAGGCGCGCGGGAAGTGCAGCGCCCGGATCAGGCCGAGGTTGTCCGAGATGGACCGGGTGCCGGCCTGGATCGCGCTCTGCGAGAACTGGAAGACGAAGACGCCGACGCACAGCCAGGCGACGTAGACCGGGACGCCGTCCCGGCTCTTCATGATCACACCGAAGACCAGGTAGAACACCGCGCAGTTGAGCAGCGGGGTGAGTACCTGCCAGAGCTGGCCGAGCTTCGCGGTGGTGTACTGCGCGACCAGGCGGGCGGTCGCGAACGCGCTGATGAAAGCGCGACGGGCCCACAGCTGGCGGATGTACTTCGGCAGACTCGGCCGCTTGCCGCTGACGGACAGCCCGTACTTGTCCGCCAGTTGCTTCGGGGTCAGACCCGCGTCGGTGCCCCTCGGTGCGGAGAGGTTGACCGGGTCACTCAGTGTCGACACATTCGTCCTTCAGGGGGTCGAAATTCCGCGGCCCCGGGGGGACGGGGCGCGGAACCGGGGCGTACCACGAGGAGCTCAGGTTTGCGTGCGGGCGGCCAGGGTATTGCCGACCGGTTGCGATCAGATGATTGGCGGTCTGCCGAGCCTGGTCAAGCGCCAGACGGTGGACCACTTCATCGGCCGACGCGGGCCGCAGGGCTCGCTCCAGCCGGCCCGGAACCCGCCGAGCCACGCCTTGAGCGCCGAGCCGGAGGGCCGCCGGGCGACCGTCAGCAGGAACCAGGTCCCCAGGTAGAGAGGCACCAGAAGGGCCGGGAGGTTCCGTCGGGCCAGCCACACCCGGTTGCGGGCCACGTTGTGGAAGTAGGCCGCGTGCCGGGCCGGGGAGGTCGCCGGGTGGTGGAGCACCACGTCCGGGAGGTAGTCGATCGACCAGCCGGCGTCCAGCGCCCGCCAGGCCAGGTCGGTCTCCTCGTGGGCGTAGAAGAACTCCGCGGGCAGCTGCCCGGCCTGCGGGAAGACGGCGCTGCGCACGGCGCTGGCGCCGCCCAGGAAGGTGGTGACCCGGGAGCCGCGCATCGGGTCGCTGGCGCGCAGCCGGGGCACGTGCCGGCGCTGGGTGGTGCCGGTCTCCGGGTCGGCGATCCGGAACGAGACGATGCCCAGCGAGGGGTCGGCGGTGAACGCCTTCCGGAGCAGTTCGGCGGAGTCGGTCCTCGGCAGCGAGCCGTCGTCGTCCAGGAACAGCACCGCGTCGACGTCCCGGCCGTCCGGGCCGAACAGTTCGATGCCGACGTTGCGGCCGCCGGGGATGCCCAGGTTCTCGGGCAGTTCGACGGTGCGCACGCCCGCCGGGAGCGGGGGCAGCGGGGCGCCGTTGCCGACCACGGCGAGTTCGACCGGCGGGCCCTGCTGGGCGCGCACCGACTCGATCAGCGCGTTCAGTTCGGCGGGCCGGTTGCCCATGGTGATGATGACCGCGCCGAGGCGGAAGTCGTCGCTCATCGCAGCCTGCTGGAGAGCACGATGGACAGCAGGTGCAGGACGGTCTGGAGCATCGCGATGGCGGCGAGCACCACCACGGCGAGGCGGGTGAAGTACAGGCCGCCGTGGACCTGGTCGGCGATGCCGGCGGCCAGGATGAACAGCGAGGCCTCGACGGCGCCGACCAGGCGGTGGAACTTCAGCAGCGCGGCGGCCCGGCGGGCCTTGGCGACGGCGCTGGAACGCGGCACCGAGGCCTCGTCCTCGACGGCGGTCATCCCGGAGCGGGCCCGGGCGACGTCGACCAGGTCGGTCTCGGACTTGATCAGGATCGCGCCGAGCGCGGCCAGCGTGCCGAGGAAGGCCCACTGCCAGGCGGCGTGCGAGCCCTCGCGGTGCAGCAGGTCGGTGGCCCGCAGGCCGAGGCCGGTGAGCAGCGCGGCCTCGGACATGTAGTGGCCCACCCGGTCCAGGTAGACACCGGTGAGCGAGGTTTGCCGGCGCCAGCGGGCGACCTCGCCGTCCACGCAGTCCAGCAGCAGGTAGATCTGGATCAGCAGGGCGCCGAGGATCGCGCCGCCCAGGCCGGGGACCACCAGGGCGATGCCCGCCAGGATGCCGGTGAGCATCATCAGGTAGGTCAGGCCGTTGGGCGTGATCACGGTGGCGGTCGACAGGATGCGGGTGATCCGCAGCGAGATCTTCCGCATGTAGAGGCGGCCGGCCCAGTGCTCGGCGCTGCGTCGCTGGAGCATGCCCTCCGGGTGGATGACCGCCCGGAGCTCCTCGATCGACGGGCGGCGGGTGAGGTCAACCGGCGGGCGTTCAGCTGTTGACGGCTTGGACATAGTCGGCGTACGCGTCCCTGATGTCTGTGGCGGAGAGGTCGAGGTGTTCGAGGATGGTGAAGCGCCCCGGTCTGGTGTTCGGAGCGTAGTGCACCGCTTCGGTGAACTCCGCCTCGGTGAAGCCGAGCTGATCGGCCGTCACCGGCAGGCCGTGGAAACGCAGGCGCTCCACGATCAGTCCGGACAGGTCCCGCTCGCCCCGCAGGAAGCAGGCGAAGGCCGCGCCGAGGCCGACCTGCTCGCCATGCTGGGCGGACCGCTTGGGGTACAGCACGTCCAGGGCGTGCGAGATCTCGTGGCAGGCGCCCGAGCTGGGTCGGGTGCTGCCGGCGATGTTCATCGCGATGCCGGACAGTACCAGGGCTTCCGCGAGCGTGGTCAGCAGGTCCGGGTCCTCCAGGGTGCCCGGGTGCCGCAGCAGGTTCTCACCGGCCGCCCGGGCCATCGCCACGGCGAGGCCGTCGACCGGCTCTCCGGTGACGGTGTGCGAGAGCTCCCAGTCCGCGCAGGCCGAGATGTTGGAGACCGCGTCGCCGATCCCGGCCGCCACGAAGCGTTTCGGTGCCTTGGTGATGACGTCCAGGTCGACCACGATGCCGATCGGGCTGGGCACCCCGTAGGAGCCGCGGCCGGCGTCGTTGTCGAGGGTGGAGACCGGGGAGCAGATGCCGTCGTGGGCGAGGTTGGTGGCGACCGCGACCACCGGCAGGCCGACCCGGGCCGCGGCGTACTTGGCCACGTCGATGATCTTGCCGCCGCCGAGGCCCACCAGGGCGTCGTAGTGGCCGCGGCGGATCTCGTCGGTCAGCCGGACCGCGCTGTCCAGGGTGCCGTCGTCGACCTGGTACCAGTCGGCGCCGGGCAGCGCCGGCTCCAGGCGCTCGCGCAGCAGGATGCCCGAGCCGCCGCTGATCGCCACCGCGATCCGGCCGGACGCGGACAGCCGCTGGTCGGCGAGGATGCCGCCGAGCGAATCCAGTGCGCCGGCCCGCACCTCGACGAAGACCGGCGACGGCACCAGTCGGGTCAGTACCGGCACGCGATCTCCCGAGCCTTGGCCAGGTCGTCGTGGTTGTCGACCTCGACCCAGGAGACCTCGCCGATCGGCTGGACGTCGACGATCAGGCCGCGGTCGACCATCTCCTGGTAGCCGTCCTCGTAGTACAGCTGCGGGTCGCGCTCGAAGACCGCCTTGAGGGCGTCGGCCAGGGCCGGGCCGGCCGACGGGTTGATCACCGTGACGCCGATGTACTCGCCGGTGGCGTCCAGCGGGTCCATCAGCTTGGTGATCCGGCGCATCCCGAGCTCCGGGTCGACGACGACCTTCATCTCCTCGTCGGCGAGCTTCTTCACGGTGTCCAGCGCCAGCAGGATCCCGGGGGCCTTGCCCTCCTTGATCCGCCGGTCGTTGCCGTCCAGCATGGTCCGCTGCACCGACGCCGGGTGGACGGTGTCGCCGTTGGCGAGCAGCAGGCCCTCGCCGAACAGGTCGCGGGCGCACCACAGCGAGTAGGCGTTGTTCCACTCCTCGGCCTTGTCGTTCTCGACCAGGGTGAGCTTCACGCCGTACTTCTGCTCCAGCGCCTGCTTGCGGTCGTAGACCGCCTCCTTGCGGTAGCCCACGACGATCGCGGCCTCCCGCAGGCCGACCTCGGCGAAGTTCCCCAGGGTCAGGTCGAGCACCGTCCGCTCCCCGTCGACCGGCACCAGCGCCTTGGGCAGGGTGTCGGTGTACGGACGAAGCCGGCGGCCTGCGCCGGCGGCCAGGACGAGGCCGATCATGCGGGACTCCAGGGTCTCGGGTGCCGTCCGGTGCACCGGTGCGGGCCGGGCGCCGGGGCGCGGCCGCGGCTGCGGCGCGCCGTACGGGCGCGCCTTGCGGTCCGCCCGGTCTCACTGATGGTAGGCGACCCCGACCACCTGCCAGAACGCGGCCCGGGCAGGTCAGGTGATCAGCTGAGGGTACGACGTGAACCTTCGATGACGGTCTGCGGTCGCGGACCGAACAGTTCTGCCGAACAACCGATCCACCGCCCCGGCGGTGTGCGTCGCGGCCCCGGGCCCGCCTGGGCATGCGGCAGACTTGGGCCCCGACGCCGTCGGCGGACCGGGCCGGTCCGGTCCAGTCCGCCGCGCGCGCAGCCGACCTCAAGGACCGGGGTGGGCGGCCCGGCGGCCGCCCCCGGTCCACGTGCCGAAAGGGGCATTGTGCCCATGAGCCCTGCTGTCAGCCCGACCGACGACCTCTCCCCCGAGCTCGCCGTCCCGTCCGCGGCCGCGCCCGGCGAGATCATGCTGGAGCTGGTCGACGACCACGGCGTGACCATCGGGACCGGGGAGAAGCTCTGGGCCCACCAGCAGCCGGGCCGGCTCCACCGCGCCTTCTCGGTGTTCCTGTTCGACCGGCAGGGCCGGATGCTGCTGCAGCGCCGCGCGCTCAGCAAGTACCACTCGCCGGGTGTCTGGTCGAACACCTGCTGCGGCCACCCGTACCCCGGCGAGCAGCCGTTCGTGGCGGCCGCCCGCCGCACCACCGAGGAGCTGGGCGCGGCCCCCGCGCTGCTCTGCGAGGCCGGCACCGTCCGCTACGACCTGCCGGACGAGGCGACCGGGCTGATCGAGCGGGAGTGGAACCACCTGTTCGTCGGGCTGATCACCGCCGAGCCGGACCCGGACCCGGAGGAGGTCGAGGACACCCGCTTCGTCACCGCCGGCGAGCTGCGCGCGCTGCGGGCCGAGAAGCCGTTCTCGGTGTGGTTCGAGACGGTCTTCGAGGCCGCGCTGCCCGGGATCCGCGAGATCGCCGGCAACGACTGGTGACAGCTCAGTAGTCCGGGTCCCCGTCGGGACCGTCCTCCGTCCCGGCGGGCCCCGGTACGGGCAGCGGCAGGCCGGCCCAGATCACCTTGCCGCCGTCCGCGGTGCGCTCCACGTCGCACTCGCCGCCCGCCTGCAGGGTGATGCTCTTGACCAGCAGCAAACCGCGTCCGCCCGGACGGGCCGGGTCGTTCTCCTGCGCCCTGGGGCGGTACGGGTGCCCGTCGACCACCGAGATCCGCACCCGGTCCGGGCCGATCACCAGTTCGCAGTGCACCTGCGGGGAGAGCGCCGCGGCGTGCGTGACCGCGTTCGACACCAGCTCCGAGACGATCAGCAGCAGGTCGTCCACCAGTTCCTGGTAGCGCTCCCCCGCCATGCCCTGGGCCAGCAGCCGGTCCCGCACCGCGTGTCTGGTGCGCGGCACCGAGGACTCGTGCGGGGCGGCGGTGAACCGCCACACGCCCGGCTGCGGCCCCGGCCGGGGCTCCCACCAGGTGGCCGCGTCCGCCGCCACCATCTCCGTCTCTTCCACTGCACGCCGCCCTTCACGCGGTGACGGGAGCTCGGCGGCAGCTGTCGGGCATCGGGCGTTCCGCTCAGGGCTCCCTGGTCACCCGAGGCTAGGAGAGCAGCCCCCGCCGACCCGCACCCGGACAGGAATCACGCGTGTCGTGAAGCTTCCCGACCGAATCCGCGCACGATGTGCCCTGTCCTGGCCGCCCGCACCACCGGGTCTGCCGCCAGAACACCCGCCCGAACCCCCACCACCAGCAGTTTCACCCCTTTCTTCGCCCACCTTGCCCCCCTCTGACCGATTTGCCCCGGCGCTTCGCCCCTGCGCCTCGAAAACGCAGGTGAGAAGCACTCCGGAAGCCTGGTAATGTTCTCTTTGTCGCCAGGGGGCAGCCGAAAGGAAGCCCGAAGGCGAGACACCCGGTCCGGGTGGCGGAATGGCAGACGCGCTAGCTTGAGGTGCTAGTGCCCTTTATCGGGCGTGGGGGTTCAAGTCCCCCCTCGGACACCAACGAAGAGGCTCCAGTTATCTGGGGCCTCTTCTGGTTTTTCGCGGCCTGCCGCGCGGGGTCGGCGGCAGCGCTTTGGCGGCCTCGGCCCGGTAGTCGGAGGCGGCCACGGGCTACTCGCCCGGTGCCCAGAAGCCTTCGGCGCGGCCCGTGGCGAGGCGGGTGCGGTAGGTGTGGACCTTGTGGTCGATGCGGGTCAGGTGGGACTGGAGCTCGGCCAACCGGGCGGCCACCTCGGCGCGGTGGGATTCGAGGAGGGCGAGGCGGTCGGGTTCGTTTCCGGGGCCCGCGGTGACGAGTTCGGCGTAGTGGCGGATGGTGCGGATCGGCATGCCGGTGGCGCGCAGGCGGGTGCAGAGGTCGATCCATTCGAGGTCGCGGCGGTGGTAGCGGCGGCGGCCGCCGGGGGTGCGGTCGATGGGGGTGACGACCAGGCCGGCGCGCTCGTAGTAGCGCAGGGTGTGGACGCTGACGCCAGTCCGTTCGGCGGCTTCGGCGATCGTCAACCCGTGGGCGGGAAGCGCGGGTTGGGGCTTGATTTCGAGCACGCTCGAAATCGTAGCGTCGGCGCGACAGGCCGGGCTGGGCGTCAACTGCCGGTCCGGGAACGGGCGGAGGGGATCTGGTGTCCGAACTTGGCGGTCGGCGGAAGCAGTTGGTGCTCGCGGTGTGCTGCGTGAGCATGGTGATGGTGGTGCTGGACATCACCGTGGTGAACGTGGCATTGCCGTCCGTGCGAAGGGAGTTCAGGGCGTCGGTGTCGGCGCTGCAGTGGACGGTGGACGCGTACACGCTGGTGCTGGCGGCGTTTCTGCTGCCGGCGGGGGCCGCGGCGGACCGGTGGGGGCGGCGGCGGGTGTTCATGGTGGGGCTGGCGCTGTTCGGGCTGGGGTCGGCGCTGTGCGCGCTGGCGCCGGGGGCGGGTGCGCTGGTGGGGGCGCGGGCGGTGCAGGCGGCGGGCGGGACGATGCTGAACCCGGTGGCGATGGCGATCGTGGCGACGACGTTCCCGGGGCGGGAGGAGCGGGCCCGCGCGGTCGGGGTGTTCGGGTCGGTGTCGGGGTTGTCGTTGGCGCTGGGCCCGGTGCTGGGCGGGGCGCTGGTGGACGCGCTGGGCTGGCGGGCGGTGTTCTGGGTGAACCTGCCGGTGGTGGCGGCGGGCCTGGCGGGGGCGGCGCGCTGGGTGCCCGAGTCGCGGGCGGCGCGGGTGCGGCGCTTCGATCCGGTGGGCCAGTTGCTGGTGGTGGTGCTGCTGGGCGGGGTGGTGTTCGGGCTGATCGGGGCGGGCCGGGACGGCTGGTCGGCGCCGGTGGTGTGGGGGCCGCTCGCGGCGGCGGCGGTGGCGGTGCCGGTGCTCGGACGGTGGGAGTCGCGGCGGGCGGATCCGCTGCTGGAGCTGGGCCTGCTGCGCAGCGTCCCGGTGGTGTCGGCGCTGGTGATGGCGTTCGCGGCGCTGTGCGCGTTCGGGGCGTTCCTGTTCGCGGTGACGCTCTACCTGCAGGGGGTGCGCGGGATGTCGGCGCTGCGGGCGGGGTTGTGCCTGGCGCCGGTGGGGGTGCTGATCGTGCTGCTGTCGCCGTGGACGGGCCGGGTGGTGGGGCGGCGGGGGACGCGGCTGCCGCTGCTGGTGTCCGGGGCGGCGCTGGCGTCGGCGGGCGTCCTGTTGCTGCTGATCGGCCCGGGGACGCCGGTGCCGGTGCTGTTGGCGTCGTTCGCGCTGGTGGGGGTGTTCCAGGGGACGGTGAATCCGCCGGTCACCACGACGGCGGTGGCGGGGCTGCCGGTGTCGATGGCGGCGCTGGCATCCGCGTTGGCCTCGGCGGCCCGGCAGACGGGTTCGGCGGTGGGGGTGGCGGTGGCGGGCACGATGCTCGCGGGCAGTGCGGCGGCGAGCAGCGCGGCGGCGGGCGGCGCGGCGTTCACCTCGGCGGCGCACGGGGTGTGGTGGCTGCTGGTGGCGGCGGGTGTGCTGATCGCACTGCTCGGCGGGGCGGGGCCGGGCCGCCGGTCGAGTGGGCCCGGGGGCGGACGTCAGGCGGAGGCGCGGGCGCAGTCGGCGCAGAGTCCGCGGTAGGTGACCTCGGCGGTGGTGATGGTGAAGCCGAAGCGCTCGGCGGCGGGGAGGGCGGCCAGCGGGTCGCCGGTGGGGTGGACGTCGCGGATGGTGCCGCAGGCGAAGCAGACCAGGTGCTGGTGCGGCTGGTGCGCGTTGGGGTCGTAGCGCTTGGCCCGGCCGTCGGTGGCGACTTCGAGGATCTCGCCGAGGGTGACGAGTTCGCCGAGGGTGTTGTACACGGTGGCGCGGGAGATCTCGGGGAGGCGTTCGGCGGCGCGCGCGTGGACCTCGTCCGCGGTCAGGTGGACGTGGTCGCCGTCGAGGACCTCGGCCACCACCCGGCGCTGGGAGGTCAGCCGCCAGCCCCGGTCACGCAGACGTTCGAGCAGGTCACTCATGTGTTCATCCATTCAGCTCAACAGACGCCCGAACTGTACAGGGGGCGCGGCCTGGCGCCGATTCGAGCGGAAACCACCACCCGATTGAGGGAGTTCTTGACTTAGACTGTGTCTATCTTAGGATCGACTCCGGCGAACAGCCAAGGTGCCCGCCAGAGCCAAGGCGCCCGTCAGAAGAGTGCGATCTGCCCGACCCGGAGGGACTCCCATGCCCGAGAACGACGACGCCATCGTCACCGACCCCAAGTCCGAGGGTGCGGGCGGCTGCCCGGTCGCGCACGGCCGCGCGCCCCATCCCACCCAGGGGGGCGGCAACCAGCAGTGGTGGCCGAACCGGCTGAACCTGAAGATCCTCGCGAAGAACCCGGCGGTGGCGAACCCGCTGGGCGCGGACTTCGACTACGCCGAGGCGTTCAACAGCCTCGACCTGCCCGCCGTGAAGCGGGACATCGAGCAGGCGCTCACCACCTCGCAGGAGTGGTGGCCGGCCGACTTCGGCCACTACGGCCCGCTGATCATCCGGATGGCCTGGCACAGCGCCGGCACCTACCGGATCTCCGACGGCCGCGGCGGCGCGGGCGCCGGCCAGCAGCGCTTCGCCCCGCTGAACTCGTGGCCGGACAACGCCAACCTGGACAAGGCCCGCCGAGTGCTGTGGCCGGTGAAGAAGAAGTACGGCAAGAGCCTGTCCTGGGCCGACCTGCTGATCCTGTCGGGCAACGTGGCGCTGGAGTCGATGGGCTTCCAGACCTTCGGCTTCGGCGGCGGCCGACCGGACGTCTGGGAGGCCGACGAGGACGTCTACTGGGGCCCCGAGACCACCTGGCTGGGCGACGAGCGCTACACCGGGGACCGTGACCTGGAGGACCCGCTGGGCGCCGTCCAGATGGGCCTGATCTACGTCAACCCGGAGGGCCCCAACGGCAACCCGGACCCGATCGCGGCGGCCCGCGACATCCGCGAGACCTTCCGCCGGATGGCGATGGACGACGAGGAGACCGTCGCGCTGATCGCCGGCGGCCACACCTTCGGCAAGACCCACGGCGCCGGCCCGGCGGAGAACGTCGGCGAGGCCCCCGAGGGCGCGGGGCTGGAGGAGATGGGCCTCGGCTGGAAGAGCACCTACGGCTCCGGCAAGGCCGGCGACGCGATCACCTCCGGCATCGAGGTGATCTGGACGAACACGCCGACCACCTGGGACAACTCCTTCTTCGAGATCCTGTTCGGCCACGAGTGGGAGCTGACGAAGTCCCCGGCCGGCGCGCACCAGTGGAAGCCGAAGGGCGGCGCCGGCGAGGGCACCGTGCCGGACCCGTTCGACCCGGCGAAGAAGCACGCCCCGCAGATGCTCACCACCGACCTGTCGCTGCGCTTCGACCCGGTGTACGAGCCGATCGCCCGCCGCTTCCTGAACGACCCGAAGGCGTTCGCGGACGCCTTCGCCCGCGCCTGGTTCAAGCTGACGCATCGCGACATGGGCCCGGTGGTCCGCTACCTCGGCCCCGAGGTGCCCACCGAGGAGCTGATCTGGCAGGACCCGCTGCCGAAGGCGCAGGGCGCGCCGATCGACGCGGCGGACATCGCCGCGCTGAAGGAGCGGGTGCTGGCCTCCGAGCTGACCACCGCCCAGCTGGTGTCCACCGCCTGGGCGGCGGCGGCCTCGTTCCGCGGCAGCGACAAGCGCGGTGGCGCGAACGGCGCCCGGCTGCGCCTGGAGCCGCAGCGCGGCTGGGAGGTCAACGACCCGGAGCAGCTGGCGCAGGTGCTGCCGGTGCTGGAGAGCATCCGGTCGGCGTTCAACGCGCAGGGCGGCCACCAGGTCTCGCTGGCCGACCTGATCGTGCTGGCCGGCACCGCCGCGGTCGAGCGGGCCGCGCGGGCGGGCGGCGTGGACGTCGAGGTCGCCTTCCACCCGGGCCGGGTGGACGCCACCCAGGAGAAGACCGACGTGGAGTCGTTCTCGGCGCTGGAGCCGAAGTCCGACGGCTTCCGCAACTACCTGGGCAAGGGCACCCGGCTCCCCGCCGAGTACCTGCTGGTGGACAAGGCGAACCTGCTGAACCTGTCCGCCCCCGAGCTGACGGTGCTGGTCGGCGGCCTGCGGGTGCTGGGCGCCAACCACGGCGGCTCGCAGCACGGTGTGTTCACCGACCGTCCGGGCACCCTGAGCAACGACTTCTTCGTCAACCTGCTCGACATGGGCACCACCTGGGCGCCGGTCGCCTCCGACAACACCCTCTTCGAGGGCCGGGACGCCTCCGGTGCGGTCAAGTGGACCGGCACCCGGGCCGACCTGGTGTTCGGCTCCAACTCGGAGCTTCGGGCGGTGGCCGAGGTGTACGCCTCGGACGACGCCGAGCGGAAGTTCGTCGAGGACTTCGCCGCCGCGTGGACGAAGGTGATGGACCTGGACCGCTACGACCTGGTCTGACGCCGACGCACTGACGAGGGCCCGGTTCCGCGCGAGCGGAGCCGGGCCTTCGCGGTGCGCGGGTCAGTGGCGCAGTTCCAGGGTGCAGCACTTGACGGCGCCGCCGGCCCGGAGCAGTTCGGTGAGCTCGACGCCGATCGGGGTGAAGCCGCGCTCGCGCAGCTGCTCGGCGAGGCCGGTGGCGGCTTCGGGGAGAACGACGCGGGCGCCGTCGGAGACCGCGTTGAGGCCGAACACCCGGGCGGCGTCGGCGTCGGCCAGGATCGCGTCCGGATAGAGGCGTTCCAGGACGGCCCGGGAGTCGGCGTCGAAGGCCGGCGGGTGGTACATGATCTCGTTGTCGTCGAGGACGGCGAGCGCGGTGTCCAGGTGGTAGTAGCGCGGGTCGACCAGCCGCAGGGTGACCACCTCGCGGTCGAGGAAGGCCGCGGCCTCGGCGTGGGCGGCGGTCTCGGTGCGGAAGCCGGTGCCGGCCAGGATCCGGTCGCCGACGACCAGCAGGTCGCCTTCGCCCTCGTTGACGTACTCGGCGTCCCTGACCTGCCAGCCCCGGTCGCGGAACCAGTCCGCGTAGGCCGGGCCCTCGGCGGCGCGCTCCGGGTACCGGAAGCGGGCGCCGAGCACCTTGCCGTCGACCGCGGTGGCGCCGTTGGCGGCGAACACCATGTCGGGCAGGCCCGGTAGTGGGTCGATCAACTCCACGGTGTGGCCGAGGCGTTGGAACAGCGAGAAGAGCTCGTCCCACTGGGCGAGGGCGGTGCCGGTGTCGGTGGGTTTGGCCGGATCCATCCACGGGTTGATGGAGTAGTCGACGGTGAAGTGCGCGGGCCGGCACATCAGGTAGTGGCGCGGGCGGGCGATTCGCGGCGACACGGTGGTGTCTCCTTCCGGGCTTCCGGGCAGGGCAGCGGGACGTGATGGTCGATCAGTTCCGCTGCGTCGGGCGGGAGTTCGATGGTTTCAACTGCCGATGGACTGCGGGAAGGCGAACAGTCCGTCCGGGTCGTGGCGGCGCTTGGTGGCCACCAGCCGCGGATAGTTCGCACCGTAGTAGGCGGTTCGCCAGTCCCGCAGGTCGGGGTCGGTGAAGTTCAGGTAGGCGCCGCCGGTCGTGTGCGCGGCGATCAGGTGGTCGAGTCCGGCCAGCCAGTCCAGGTGGGGGGCCGGGTCCTCGCCGGGGAGCCAGGAGGTGTCCAGACTGACCAGGTACTGGGCGTCGCGGTGGACGAAGGCGGTGGCCTGCGGGTCGACCCGGTTGATCGCGCCGCCCCAGCCGAACAGGGCCAGGCCGCAGCCGTCGGCGTTGCCGCTGCGGGGAGCCTCGGCGATCCGCGCCAGCGCGGCGTCGACCGCCTCGGCCGGCAGCGGGTCGGCGGCGAAGTGAGTGCGGACGGCGAACGCCCCTCCGCTGGTCTCGTGCTTGAGGTAGTCCATCGCGTCCCAGAAGTCCCGGTCGGCGATCTCGGCGCGCAGCGGCTGCCCGGCGGCGAGGGCGGGGGCGAGCAGGTCGCGCAGGTCGGCGGCCGGGCCGAGGTGCAGACCGACGGTGGAGACCAGGGTGCGGCCTCCGGAGGTGGCGACGCCCAGGCGCAGCGAGGTCTCATCCGGGGCGGTGCGCATCAGGTGCTGGACGGCCGCGAGGACGGCCGGGGCGTGGGCGACGTCCCAGAGCAGCAGGCAGGTGGCCGCGGCCGGGGCCTCGACGGCCTGGAAGGTGAGGTCGAGGTTGATGCCGAAGTTGCCTCCGCCGCCGCCCCGGCAAGCCCAGTACAGGTCCTCGTTCTGCTGGTCGTCGCAGGTCAGGACGGTGCCGGCGGCGGTGGCGAGAGTGGTGGCGCGCAGCGTGTCGGCGGTCAGGCCGAGCCGGCGTGAGGTGGCGGCCGAACCGCCGCCGAGAGCGAGCCCGGCGATGCCGACACCCGCGCCGTTGCCGAGCGGCAGGGCCAGCCCGTGCGGGCGCAGCGCGGCGTAGAGCGCGCCGGTGAGGACGCCGCCGCCGACGGTGACCTGGCCGCTCCCCGGGTCGACGGTGATGACGTCCAGCGCCCGCAGGTCGACCACCAGGCCGGAGTTGACGGAGTGCCCGGCGTACGAGTGCCCGCCACCGCGCGGGACGATCGGAACACCGTGGTCGCGGGCCCAGTCAATGGCGCGCAGCACGTCGGCGCGGTCGGCCGCCCGCAGCACGGCGGCGGGGCTGCGGTGGGCCCAGCGCTCATTGAACGCGGCGGACGAGTCGTGGAACGCGGCGTCGCCGGGGTGCAGCAGGGGGCCGGTGGTGTGCCTGTCGAGCAGCACCCAGTCGGGGGTCATCGGGCGGCCTCCACCGTGACATCACCGCTGCGCGGGGCCGGCGGCACGCGGCCCCCGACGAGGCCCGGGGAACCGCACCCCTCCGCCCGGGGGGCGATGCCGCCGCAGCGCAGGGCAACGGAGCGAAGGACGCCGCGCTCCCCCGCCCGGAGGGGGTCGGTGGGTGGGTGGAGGGTGGTGGGGGGCGGGCCGTCGCGGTGGGGGGCGGCGGGGGGCATCAGGTGAGCTCCTCGATGGTGGAGGTGCCGGTGGTGGGGTGGGGGCCGTAGCGTTCCCAGGTTTCGTGGAGGCGGATGCGGCCGTCGGGGGTGAGGGAGGGGGTGTTGTGGGTGCGGCCGCAGATGATTTCGCCGTCGGTGAGGACGAAGGTGTAGCCCATGGCGAGGGTGCCGTCGGGCCGGCGGGTGCCGGCGGTCCAGCCGCGTCGGATCGCGCCGCCGGCGATCTCGCCCCAGACCAGGTCGCCCTGCTGGTGGTAGACGGCGACGGTGCGGTGGTCGCCGTCGGGTGCGTGGAAGCGGCGGCCGTCGTAGTCGAGGTGGCGGGGGTTCATGCCTGCCACCAGATGGCGTAGTAGGCGAAGTCCTCGCTGTGCGGGTTGGCGACGGCGTGGTCGGTGTCGGCGGGCAGCAGGACGAGGTCGCCGGCGGCGATGGGGTGGCTGCTGTGGGCGGTGCGGACTTCGCCGCGGCCGCTCATGCAGATGAAGAGTTCGCGTTCGGTGTGCTGGTGGGTCTCGGTGAGGTCGCCGGGGCGCAGGACGCACCAGGCGCCGTGGAAGGGGGTGGTCAACTCGCCCCAGGGGTGGAGGAGTTTGAGGTCGAGGCCGTGGGCGCGTTCGAGCTGTCGGGGTTCCTGGCGGCGGATCACCAGGCCGGGTGGCAGGCCGGTTTCGGGCATGGCGGGCTCCGTTCGGGACGCGGTGGTGGTCAGCGGGCGGCGGCGTGGCCGAGTCCGGCGTCGCGGGCGAGGACCAGGGCCTGGGCGCGGTCGGCGACGCCGAGTTTGCCGAGGATGCCGGAGACCCGGTTGCTGACGGTTTTGGAGGCGAGGGCGAGTTCCCGGGCGATGGCGGTGTTGGAGCGGCCGGCGGCGAGGTGTTCGAGCACGTCTCGTTCGCGGTCGCTGAGTTGGGGGAACGGGTAGCTGCGCGGGCGCTGGCCGGTGCCGATCAGGGTGCCGAGGCGGGCCGCGATGGCGCGGTCGAAAATGGCCTCGCCGGCGCCGACGGCGAGGACGGCGCGGACGATCTGGTCGGCGGTGGCGCGTTTGACGAGGTAGCCGCGGGCGCCGGCGTGGAAAGCGGCGGCGACGGCCTTGTCGTCGTCGAGGGTGCTGAACACCAGGACTCCGGTGGCGGGGGTGAGGCGCACCACCTGGTTGATCATCCGCATGCCGGCGCTGTCGTCCATCTGCGGGTCGAGGACCAGGACGTCGGGCCGGTGCCGGGCGGTGGCGGCGAGCACCTCGCCGGTGGTGCCGGCCTCGCCGACCACCGCCGCGCCGTCGCAGGCCTCCACCATGGAACGGACGCCCTGCCGGACGGCGGGTTGCATGTCGGCGAGCAGCACGGTCAGCGGCCCGGAACTCCCGTGCTGGTTCATCGTCCCCTCGCGGCGTGTGGTGGTGCGGCGGTGGTGCGGCGCGCCGGCGGCGAGACGACCGGCAGTGACGGTTCCGTTACCTCATCATGATCTGATCAACTCAACACCTCAAGTGTTCTATGTCACATAGGAGTTGACAGATATGACGGTCGGTCGGCCGCCTCCCGGGCCTTGCGGGCGATCTCCTCGCGCTCGCGCCAGTGCGACCAGAACGCGCCGGTGTAGCCGAGCCCGCCGAGGCTGGTGAGGAACGGGTTGTCGGCGTAGTTGTTGTCGTGCTCGCTCATGCCCTCGACGGTGGGCAGCATGACCCGGTGGTGGTCGGCGGGGTCGACCAGCGCCCACAGGTCGGCGACCGCGCCGTGCCAGCGCTCCTCGGGGTCGGCGGCGCGGGCCGGGTCGGGCAGCAGGCCGGGCGAGAAGTAGCAGACCAGCCGGAAGTTGCCGTGCTCGTCGAACATGAACTGCCGCTCGTACTCGGCCGGGGAGGCGCACATCCGCAGCGGCTTGAGCACGATCGGGCCGTCGGCGGTGTTGGACTGCAGGCCGGGGGCGGTGCGCACGCCCGCGCACTGCTCGGCGAGGTCGATGCCCATCGGGGTGTACGGGAACAGCCGCAGGCCGAGCGAGAAGCCGGTGACGGTGGCGTCCAGCGCCATGAAGGCGTCCACGCAGGCGCGTACCGTCTCGGGGGTCTCCCCCGGCATGCCGAACAGCGCCTCGACCATGGTGAGGATGCCGCGTTCGTGGCACAGCCGCACCAGGCGCTCGGTGTCGGCGAAGGTGTAGTAGGTGCCGCCCTTCTCGGTGACCTTCCAGCCGCTGAGCACCTCGGGGCGGATGTGGTCGCTGCCGACGTTGACGCCCCGGCAGCCGGCCGCGGCCAGCAGGTCGGCGAACTCCTCGTCGAACGGGCTGGGTTGGCAGTAGACCCAGAGCCGCAGCCGGTTCAGCGGATTGTCGGGGTCGGCGTGCCGGCGGCGGACGATCTCCCGCAGCAGGTTCTTGGCGTGCGCGACGGAGAGGTTGAACTCGCTGTCGGTGGTGTGCTGGTCGAGGATGCCCTGCGCGGCCAGCGACTCCATCTCGTCGACCACGGAGGCGAGTTCGCGCTGCCCGTAGCGGGTGCCCTTGGCGTCGGGTTCGACGCAGTGCGCGCAGCGGTAGGCGCAGCCGTTCTTGGTCAGGATGGAGCCGAGGCCGCCGCGCCGGTAGTACTCCAGGTTGTCCACCCGGCGCGGGACGCCGGAGCGCCGCCGGTACACCGAGAGCCGGTCGACCTGCCACACCCGGGGCTCGAACTGTCCGGTGGCGTCGGCCTGTTGGGTCTCGCCGTGGCGGATCGTCAGCACCGCGGGCGGGACCCGGACGGCACCGTGTTCGGTGTTGCGGATCAGGCCGGGGATGCCGGTGGTGTCGCGGCCCTCGGCGACGGCCCGGGCGAGTTCGCAGAGGATCTTCTCGCCGGGGCCCTTCACGCCGTAGTCGATGCCGAAGTACTCGACCAGGGCGAACGGCATGGTCGAGAAGCCGATGCCGCCGCCGACGATGGGCGCGTCGGTGAGCCGGCGGATCTCGGTGATGATCTCCCGGTGCTCGCCGACGAACGGGCGCTGCTCGAAGGCGTACACGGTGTCGGTGTTGCGGACGGTCACTCCGACCAGCATCGGGGAGCGCTCCGCGAAGTACTCGTGGAGGCAGATCTTCCAGTCGTCGCGGCGGAAGGTCAGGTCGAGGACCTCCACTTCGAAGCCGGCGTCCTCCAGCGCGGTGGTGAGCACGTCGAGGGCGTAGGGCGCGATCGGTGGATGCACCTTGTTCGGGTTGACCAGCAGGACGGGTCTGCTCATCGGGGTTGCCTCCCTTGGGGGTTCGGGCCGGGTGGTCTCAGGCCAGGCCGAGGCTGATGCCGAACTCGGGCTCGGAGCCCAGCAGGTACGCGCCGGCGGACTGCAGGATGCGGTCCTGGGCGACCAGGTGCTGGGCGAGTACGGCGGTGTCGCGCAGCCAGCGGTCCATCGGCGAGGTGCGGTTGATCGACCAGGTCTGCAGCAGGTCGTAGAGCCGGGCCACCAGGTCGCGGGAGTTGCGGAACGCGTGCAGCCAGGACAGCGGGGAGGCGGCGCGCTCGGTCGGGGTGAGGTCGTCCAGCGTGCCGCCGGCCGACAGCACCTCCCACTGGCGCCGCATCGCGCCGTACACGCCCTCCCGGGTGGCGTTGAACTCGGCCTCGCAGCGGGCGAGTTCGGTCTGCACCCGCCAGCTGTCGGCCCAACTGCGGCCGGCCATCCCGTCATAGCGGGTGGTCGCGATCTCACGGGCGTGGTCGAGCGCGGCCCGGGCCACGCCGAGCGGGACGCCGGACATGGCGCGCATGAAGGAGTCGGAGTAGGCCATCGGGTTGGGCGCGACGCACGGTTCGAAGAAGGTGAAAGTGTGGCCCTCGGGGACGAACACGTCGGTGAGGGTGTAGTCGCTGCTGCCGGTGCCGCACAGGCCGGTGGTGTCCCAGTTGTCGATCGGCTCGGCGGCGGAGGCCGGGACGAGGAACTGCATCGAGTCGTGCCGGTGCGCGCTGCCGGGGGCGGCCCAGGGCTCGCCGTCCTGGTAGACGAACGCGCCGGAGGTCAACAGGTCGGCGTGCCTGACGCCGGAGCCGAACGACCAGTGGCCGCTGATCCGGTAGCCGCCGGGGACGCGCTCGGCCCGGCCGGACGGGGCCAGCGAGCCCACGGTGATCAGGTCGGGGCTCGGGTAGAGGGCGCGGACCGCGTCCGGGGTGAGGAAGTTGGTGATCGCGCCGCCCATCGAGCCGATCCCGGCGCACCAGGCGGCGGAGGCGTCGCCGTGGGCGAGGGCCTCGATCACCTCGGTCTGCTCCATCGAGGTGAGGCCGGGGCCGCCCCACTCGGGGGCGTGACCCATCCGGAACACCCCGGTGGCGCGCAGCAGTTCGACCACCTCGGCGGGCAGGGTGCGGTTGGCCTCGATCTCCGGGGCCTTCTTGCGCAGGACGGGCGCCAGCTCGCGGGCGCGGCGCAGGATCTCGGCGGCGTCGAGCGGGGCGTCGAACGGGGCGTCGGACGGGGTGTCGGTGTTCATCGGTCCACATCCAGGAGTCCGGCGGGCATCGTGAAAGGGGCGTGCGGATCGGCGGGTCCGACCTCGGAGGTGACGGTCTCGACCAGGGCGGCGGCGACGTCCAGCCGCTGTTCGCAGGCGGCGACGCTGCCCGCCTCGCAGACCACGAAGGAGTGCCGGGCCAGGTAGCCGCCGGGGGGCAGCCGCAGCACGGTGCCGGGCGGGGCCATCGGCGCGGCGTGCAGCAGGCCGGGCGCGTCGCCGGGCTTGGGGAGCGTCAACTCCTCCAGCCGGCAGTCCCGTTCGGGGCAGCCGAAGCGGATGCCGGCCACTGCGGAACGGGTCGGGGCGATCTCCGGGCGGCGGCCGACCGCGATGTCGAACAGCACCTCGCCGGGCTCCAGGCCGGTGGCGATCCGGCCGAGCAGCGGGATCAGGTCGCCGCCGAGCCGGCCGTTGACCTCGACGATCAGCGGGCCGCGCGGGGTGAGCCGCAGCTCGGTGTGGGTGATGCCGTCCTCGACGCCGAGCGCCCGGTGCGCGTCGGCCAGGACAGCGAGCAGGGCGGGGTCGGCGAGCAACGGGTCGGCGGCGTCGACGATGTGGCCGACCTCCTCGAAGTACGGCTCGTCGCTGCTGTACTTGCGGGCCAGGAACAGCGGCAGGTACTCGCCCCGGTGGACGGCGCCGTCCACGCTGATCTCGGGGCCGCCCGCGTACTCCTCGACGATCACGCTGGCCCGGTACGGCCCGGGGTCGACCCGGCTGGCGGACAGCGCGGTGTCGAAGGCCGCGTCGAGCTCGGCCTCGTCGGCGGCGAAGACCACGCCGATGCTGGCACCCATGGCGCGCGGCTTGAGTACCACCGGGTAGCCGATTCGGGCGGCGGCGGCGCGGGCCTCGGCGAGGTCGGTGGTGAGCGCGAAGCCGGGCTGGCGCTGGCCGGCGGCGGTGAGCACGGTGCGGGTGCGCTCCTTGTCGCGGACGCCGCGCACGCCGCGCTCGGACAGGCCGGGGACGCCGAGTTCGGCGGCCAGCAGGCCGGCGTCGAGCACCAGCGGCTCGTCCCAGCAGAGCAGGCCGACGACGCGCTTGCGGGCGGCGATCTCCCGGACGGTGGCGTTCATGGTGGCGGTGTCGAAGACATCGGCGACCACGATCTCGTCGAAGTACTCGCGCTGCCAGGTCGGCCGCAGGTTGTTGACCAGCAGCAGTTCGAGGCCGGCGGCGCGGGCGCGGCGGCTCATCGGGCCGACCAGGTACTCGCGGTACTCCTTCAGTCCGCTGCCGATCACCAGCAGCGTGCCGGGACCGTCCCCGGTCTTCTGATGTTCCGTCATGAGTCCTCCTGTGCACGGGAGTCGATGTCGAAGCGGACCAGCGCGGCGGCCTGGTCGGCGAGCCGGCGGGCCTCGGCGGGGGTGTCGGCGAGGGTGGTGACGATGCCGACCCGGTCCCAGGAGCTGCGCAGCCCGGCGGCGCGGTGGCCGGGGGCGATACCGACCACCGCGAGCTGCACGCCCTCGGCGGCCCGGGCGGCGTCCAGGCCGTGCACGGCGGTGACGGTGCCGGGCCGGTCGGGGGCAAGGAAGGCGGCGGCGGTGGCGCGTTCGGCCTTCGCGGGCAGCGGGCCGGGGTCCTCGCCGCGCATCACCGCGTAGTAGGCGCGGGTGAGGTCGACGGGGTAGGCGGCCTCGATCAGGTCGGTGATCGAGTCGCCGGGCAGCCGTCCGGCGCACTCGACCAGCACCGGGACGCCGTCGGCGAGGATCCACTCGCAGTGCAGCACGCCGGTGCCGAAGCCGACGGCGGCGGCCAGCCGTTCGGTCTCCTCCGCCAGCAACTCGTGGGTTTCGGAGGGCAGTTCGGCCGGGATGGTGTGCCCGTACTCGATCGGGTACGGGCCGGGGTAGAGCAGTTTGCCGGTGGTGTTGGCGAACACCGGGCGGCCGTCGACGACCAGCATCTCGACGCTGAACTCCGGCCCGCCGACGTACTGTTCGGCCAGCATGGCGGGCGTGATCGGCCGGTCGGGAACGAACACCCCCTCGTCCTGGGCCTGCCCGAACGCCCAGGCCGCCTCGGCCTCGGCGGGCGCGCGGACCACCAGGGTGCCGACCGAAGCCTGCCGGTTGGCGGGCTTGAGCACCACCGGGCCGGGGTGCCGGGCCATGAAGCCGGCCAGTTCGGCGGCGCTCGCGACCGGCTCGGAGGCCGGGTTGGCGATTCCGGCGGCAGCCGCGACCACCCGCAACTGGTGCTTGTCGCGAAGCAGTTGGGCCGCGCCAAGGCTCGCTCCGGGCAGTCCGTAGCGCTCGGCGAGCCGGGCCGCGAACGGCACCGCGTACTCGACTGCGGGGATCACCGCGACCGGGTCGAGCCCGGGGTGCGCGGCGTGGAAGGCGTCCGCCCGGCCCGGCAGGTGGTACTCGCACTCGATCAACTCGCGGGCGTAGTCGATGCGTTCGACCGCCTCGGCGAGGTGCCGCTTACGGGCGACGTCCGGCTCCTCGACGTAGACCACCGAGTCGGCGCCCTGGAAGGCGGCGAGCGCGGGCACCGCGAAGGCCACGTAGCCGACGACCAGCACGGGGCGGGCGCTCATGCCGTGCCCCCGACCGGCTCGGCGGCCTCGGGCAGCGCGGCCTCGGCGGCCCGCCGGTCCGCGTCGCGCTTGATGCCGTACACCGCGAACGCGCCCGCCAGTGCGGCCGTCAGGCCGGCCAGCGCCCAGAAGCCCTGGCCGAACCGGCTCCACAGGTAGACGCCGAACAGCGGGGCGACGGCCCCGGCCAGACCGGTGACGGCGTGCATGGCCGCCAGGTAGCGGGCCTTCAGCGCGGCCGGGAAGGTCGCCGGGTGGGCGAACATGCTGGGCGCGGCGGTCATCAGCCCGGCGACGTAGACCAGCATGCCGAGGATCACGAACGCCCCGGCGTGCGCCGCCAGCCCGTACAGCGCCAGCCCGAGCGCGTTCAGCGCGTGGCCCGCACCGACCGCCAGGTAGGTGGGGATCCGGGTGATGTACGCGGTGATCTTCAGCTCGCAGCTGATCAGGACGACCGAGGAGGTGGCCAGCACCACGCTGTACAGCCAGGTCGGGTAGCCGTCGTGGACGATCTCCAGCGGCAGCGAGACCGAGGACTGCACGTAGGTGAGCGTGCCGAGGGTGATCGCCACCAGGTACGCCAGGTAGGCCCGGTCGCGCAGCATCGCCGCGTACGCGGCTCGGCCGGTCGCCCGGCGCTCGTTGACGGACACGGCCGCCGGCTCGGGCACCGCGTGCCGGGGCAGCAGCCGGTAGGCGAGGGCCGCGTAGACCACGGTGGTGGCGCCGTCGATCCAGAACAGCAGGTCCCAGTCGAGCAGGATCACCCCGGCGGCGATCAGCGGGGCGAGCGCGGCGCCGACGTTGAGGGCGATCCGCATCATCGAGAACGCCATCACGTGGTAGCGGTCCGGCATCAGGTCGCTGAGCAGCACCGACGCGGCAGGCCGGTACGCCTGGGCGAAGAGTCCGGCCCCGGCGACGGCGAGCAGCAGCGGCACCAGCAGCCCGGGCCGGGCCAGCAGCGGAAGCAGGGCGACCAGCGGCGCGGAGCCGGCCATCGCGGTCACGATGGTGGTGCGGGCGCCGAGCCGGTGGGTGGCCTCGCCGCCGAGCACTGTGCCGACGGCGGTGCCCAGGCTGTACGCGCCGAGCGCCAGGCCCGCGGCGCCGTCCGACATCTCCTTGTGCGTCAGGTAGAGCACCAGGAAGGTCTGGACGAACGCGCCGAGCTGGTTGACCAGCACGCCGCCGAGCAGGTACCGGACGGTGGCCGGGGTGGCCCTGAGCGTGTCGAGGACGCCGATCGGTGGCCTGTCGTCGTCGGTCATATCGCCTCCTTCACTGCTTCAGCGATGCGTTCCGCGACCAGCGGAGCGGTGGAGAACCCGCTGCCGCCGCAGGCGGCGCGGGTCCACAGGCCCGGGGAGACCCGGGCCAGCAGCGGGCCGCCGGTGGCGGCGTCCGCGGTGTAGTGGCAGACCCGCACGCCGGCCACGGGGTAGCGCTCCAGGTCGGGCAGGATGCCCTCGGCGGCGAGCCGGTCCAGGTACGGCTGCTGGTCCTCGCCGGCGGTGTCGGTGTCCGCGACGGGGCGGCACACCGTGTCGGAGCTGAGTTTGAGCAGGGTGCCGGCGCCCGGCGGCAGCACCCAGCCGCGGCCCTCGCGGCCGAGGCCGCCCGCGGCGGGTGCGCCGTCCCAGCGGTCACCGCCGGCGGGCCGGCCCAGGTAGAGCATGGTCTGCCGGTACAGCACGACCTGGGCGTCGGTCAGTCTGCGCGTCCACGGGCCGCCGGCCAGCAGTGCCAGGTCGCCGCGGACCACCTCGCCGCCGGTCAGCACGATCCGTCCCGACCCGGCGAACACCGTCCGCACGGTGCTGTGCGGGCGCAGTGTCACGCCGGGTCGGGCGGTCAGCCAGCGGGCGGCGGCGTGCAGCACCCGGTCGGCGAGCAGCACGCCGCCGGTGCGTTCGCGCACCGCGACGGTGCCGGACGGCAGTCCCAGGGGCGGGAGTTGACCGTCCGCCGGCAGGTCGACCGGGATGCCGGCCTTGTCGGCCTCGGCGAGCAGGCCGTCGAGGCGGTGAGCGGGCCAGGCGGTGAGCGCCCCGACGCGGCGGTACAGCTCGGTGCCGAACAGGGTTTCCAGCTCGGCCCAGTGGCGGTGGGCGGCGAGCCGGCGGGCAGTGCCGTCGGGGTCGCCGGGGAGCAGGGTGCGGATCGCGCGGTGCTGGTCGTGGGAGGTGGCGTCCGGGTTGGGCACCGGGCCGCGTTCCAGCACGGTGACCAGGTACCCGGCCCGGGCGCAGGCGACGGCGGTGAGCAGCCCGGTGACGCCGGCGCCCACCACCACCACGTGCGCGGCGGTGCTGCTGTTCACCGTCCGCCGCCGTGCACGCGGGTGGCGAGTCTGGGCAGCGGGCGGGGGCTGATGGTGGTGGCGGACGGTTCGGCGGGGATGGCGGTGTCGGGCAGCGCCTCGGCGGCCAGGTCGACCAGCAGGGGGGCGGCGCAGCGCAGGAACAGGTCGAGTTCGTGCCAGAAGTCGCCGGCGTCGTCGTCGGTGACCTCCCAGCGGTCGAGCCGGCCGAGTTGTTCGGTGAGGGTGAAGGCGGCGGCGCCGAGGCTGAAGCGGCGCGGTCGCAGGGCGGCGGCGAAGCGTTCGGCGATCAGCGCGGCGGCGCGGTGGGAGCGGGCGCTGACGGGCAGCGGGCCGCGGTCGAGGTGGGCCTCGGCCTTGGCGGCGACCCGGTTCCACGGTTCGACCAGGCGCTGTCCGCAGACCCGGTCCATGGCGGCGCGGGTGAAGTTGGAGCGCTGGAAGTCGGGGCCGGTGGCGGCCAGGTAGTAGCGGACCAGGTCGCGCGGGACTTCGGCGGTGAGCTGACGGCCGGTGACCACGTGGCCGCGGCTGGTGGAGAACTTGTCGCTGTCGAGTTCGTAGAACTCGTTGGTGACGAAGTGCGCGGGCAGCGCGAGTCCGCCGAGGGCGAGCAGCATGGCGGTGCCGGCCAGCGCGAACGCGAAGCTGGCGTCGGAGCCGAAGAAGTAGACCACTTCGGGCCCGGACTCGACGGCCCAGTGCCGTTCCTCGTCGCCGGGCACCTCTCCCCTGGCCTCGGCGGCGAGCGCGATGGCGTGCAGGCTCCAGGCGACGGTCTCGGTGTCGGAGTACAGCACCTGCCCGGGGGTCTCCGGGAACGGGGCGGGGATGCCCCAGTCGATCGGCAGGGTGATCGGGTAGTCGGGCAGTCGGCGGGCCATCAACTCCTCGACCAGCTGGGCGAGTCGGGGCCGCATGGTGGGGGCGAGCCGGGCGAAGTAGGAGGCCAGGGCGGCCCGGTGCTCCTCCAGCGGCAGCACCAGGACTTCCCGTTCGCGCAGTTCGACGGGGAGTTCGGGGTACCGGGTGGAGCGCGGGTCGAGCAGGTCGCCGGAGGCGATCCAGTGGCCGCAGTTCTCGCAGAGTCCGGCGCAGCCCTCGGCCAGGCAGACCGGGCAGCCGCCGCGGACGTACGCGTCGGTGAGGTACTCGCCGGTCTCCGGGAGGTACGGGAACGTGACCTTGCGGAGCCTCAAGTGGCCTTCGCCGTGCAGTCGTTCGAAGAAGGTGCGGACGGTCTTCAGGTACCGCTCGTCGAACCGGACGAAGCCGTCGGGGACGATGCCGGCGGCGGCGAGGGTGGCCTCGACCTGTTCGGCGGCGCGCAGCCGGAGTTCCTCGGGCTGTTCGCCGAGGCGGCGGGCGGTGGTGACGATGTAGTTCTGGGTAAAGTGCACGCCGGTGCCGAACAGGGTGTCCCGGGCGGTGGCGCGGGCGTAGCGGGTGCACACGTCGGCGGAGAGGAACGGCCCGGCGAGGTGGCCCAGGTGCAGGTCGCCGTTGGCGGTGGGGCCGGGTGCGATCACCAGCAGCGCGGCCATCAGCGGGCACCCGCCGGGGCGAGGCCGTGGCGCTCCAGCAGGTCGTCGGTGATGTCGCGGGCGCGGTGGGCGAGCACGCTGATCAGCGAGTCGGCGATGCCATGGGTGGCCTCGTTGACGCCCTGGAGGTACAGCGCGGCGTCGGTGCCGGCGCCCAGGTCGACCCGGTAGTCGCGACTGACGGTGACCTCGGGCAGTCCGGCCTTCTCTGTCAACTCCCGTACCAGGGCGGGCATCCGGCTGTCGTAGCCGGTGCCGAGCAGCACCAGGTCGCAGCGGTGCTCGGTGACCTTGCCGGTGCGCAGGTCGCGCAGGTCGAGCACCACCTCGCCGTCCTCCTCACGGGCGGCGATCACCTCGGTCATCGCCCGGACCTCGGCGCGGCCGGTGCCGATCATCTTCTCCCGGTACAGCAGCATGTACAGCTCGTCGAGGAACGGCGGGGCGAGGCCCGCGTAGTTGGTCAGCCGCATCTGGTCGAGCACCTGGGCGCGCACCTCGGCCGGGGCGTCGTAGAACTCGTCCACGAAGGAGGGGTAGAACAGCTCGTTGACGAACTTGCTGCTCTGGTAGTTCTGCAGGCCGATCGAGCGGACCAGCATGGTGACGGTGGAGTTCGGCAGGCTCTCGTACAGCGCCATGAACATCTCGGCGGCGCTCTGCGCCCCGCCGATCACCACGGCGCGCAGCGGCGCGTCCTTGTCGACGGCGGTGATCCGGCTGCGGAACCGGGCGCTGTGGATGACCTTCTCGGCGGGCAGGTCGGCGAAGACCGGCGGGATGTGCATGTCGCGGCCGGCGCCGACCACCAGGTCGCGGCAGCGGATGGTGTCGCCGTCGGCGAGGGTGACCTGCCAGCCGATCAGCCGGCCGTCCGCGTCGTAGCGCGGCTCGGTGGCGGTGGCCTTGGCGTCGTAGCGGATTCGCACCTTCTCCAGCGAGCGGGCCACCCACTGCAGGTAGTCGGAGAACTCCCAGCGGTGCGGGTGGAAGGTGCCCAGGTTGATGAACTGGTCCAGCCGGTCGTGCTGGTGCAGGAAGTTGAGGAATGAGAACCGGCTGCGCGGGTCGCGCAGCGTCACCAGGTCCTTGAGGAAGGAAACCTGGCTGCGGGCCCAGGGCATCAGCAGGTCGCGCTGCCACTTGATGTCCGGGGCCTGCTCCAACAGCAGCGTGCCTTCGGCCAGTTCGGCCGAGCCGCTCTCCTCGATCGCGGCCGCGAGGGCCAGATTCGCCGGGCCGGCGCCGATCGCCAGTACGCCCACCTCTAGGTCAGCCATACGTCCCCCTCGTGAACTCGGGTCTCTCCAGGGCCGGTTGTCGTGCACCGAGAAACCTAGGAAGCCGGCCTTCCCGCCAGGTAGGGACGGTTTCCCGGCCACGGGGGAATTTCCGGACGTACGGACGAGGGCCCCGGGACCCTTGCCTTCTGGTGGTCGCGCGAGGAAGACCGGGTCCACATGGCCGACCGGCTGCGCGAAGGCGCGGGCGTCCGTACGATCGCCGCCGAGCTGGGCCACGGCCCCGACGCGGCCCGCGCGATCGCCCGCGAACTCGTCGCCTTCATGCAACGCCCCGGCGGCCAGTCGCAGTTCTCCACCGCGCTCGCCACGCCGCCGGTGCGCCGCCCCACCCTGCGGGCCCTCGTCGAGGCCGTCACCGCCGGCCCGGCCGGCCCGCACGCCCTCAGCGCTTCGCCACCACGAGCCGGTAGCGGGGTCGTCCGGTTCCCGCGAGGTCGTCCGGTTCCCGCGAGGTCGTCCGGTTCCCGGGGGGTCGGGCCGGGCATGGCTGAGGGATACCGCTGTGGTGTTCGGGGCGAGAGGGGACGGGTGTGGGGACGGACTGGGTGCGGGGCGCGGTGCTGTACCAGATCTATCCGCAGAGTTTCGCGGACGGGAACGGGGACGGGATCGGGGACTTCGCGGGGCTGACGGAGCGGCTGGAGTACTTGCAGTGGCTGGGGGTGGACGCGGTGTGGCTCAACCCGTGCTTCGCCTCGCCGTTCGGGGACGCGGGGTACGACGTCGCGGACTTCCTGACCACCGCGCCGCGTTACGGCGCGCCGGAGGACCTGGCGAAGTTCACGGACGCGGCCCGCCGGGCGGGGATCCGGGTGCTGCTGGACCTGGTGGCGGGCCACACCTCGGACCAGCACCCGTGGTTCGTCCGCTCGGCGGGCGACCCGGACGATCACCGGTACATCTGGGCGGACCAGCCCGCGCCCGGGTACGTGGCCTCGCCGGGGAGCCGGTCGGGCTGGTACCGGCCGAACTTCTTCGACTTCCAGCCGGCCCTCAACTTCGGCTACGCGCAACGGGATTCGGCCGAGCCGTGGCGGCAGCCGGTGGACGCGCAGGGCCCGCGGGCGAACCGGGCGGCGCTGCGGGAGATCATGGCGCACTGGTTCGGCCTGGGCGTCTCGGGTTTCCGGGTGGACATGGCGTCCTCGCTGGTGAAGGACGACCCGGGGTTCGTGGAGACCGGCAAGCTGTGGCGGGAGACCCGGGCCTGGATGGACACCCACCACCCCGACCAGGTGATCCTCGCCGAGTGGGGCGACCCGGCGCGGTCGGTGCCGATGGGCTTCCACGGCGACTTCTTCCTCCAGTTCGGCGGCCCGGACGACGGCGCCGCGCTGCGTTCGCTGTGGGACAACGGCACGGGCACGGTGCACGAGCACTGGCCGCAGCAGGCCTGCTACTTCGACGCCGAGGGCCAGGGCTCGATGCGGCCGTTCGTCGCCGAGTGGGAGCGCACCGCGCAGGCCATGGACGGCGGGGGCTTCGCCTCGCTGCCGACCGCGAACCACGACTACTCCCGGCTGGCGTGCGGCCCGCGCACCCGCGAGCAACTGGCGGCCGCGTTCACCTTCCAGCTGACCTGGCCGACCGTCCCGGCGATCTACTACGGCGACGAGATCGGCATGCGGTTCGTGCCGGGCCTGCCGGACACCGAGGGCAGCGTGCTGGGCCCGCGCTACAACCGGGCCGGCTGCCGGACGCCGATGCAGTGGGACGCGACGCCGGACGCCGGGTTCTCCTCCGCGCCCGCCGAGCGGTTCTACCTGCCGCTGGACCCGGCACCGGACCGTCCGGACGTGGCCTCCCAGCGCGCCGACCAGGCGTCGCTGCTGCACCAGGTGCGGCAGTTGATCGCGCTGCGCCGCGCGCACCCGGCCCTCGGACCGGACGGGTCGGTCGAACTGCTGCACAGCGGCTACCCGTTGGCGTACGTGCGCGGCGGCCGCTACCTGGTGGTGGTCAATCCGCGCCGCACGCCCGCGCACCTGCCGGTGGAGCGGGAGCTGCCGGGGCGGCTGCTGTTCGGGCGGGGCGTGTCGTTGACGCACTCGGCGCTGCACGCGGACGGCTTCGCGTACGGCGTGTTCGGCCTCTGAACCGGCGCCTCGGGATGCGCTCGCCTTCGCCGTCTGCGCGCTGCTGACCGGCGCGCCCGGCTGGCGCGGGCCCAGGTCCGGGAGTTCCTCGCGCCGGTCCGGGAGCGCTTTCCCGAACTGGTGATCCGCCACCGGGTGATCCTCGAGGACGGCGACCTGGACCGGAAGGCCGCCCTGCGGGAGGTCTCGGACCGATCGTCGAACGGATCGAGGGCCTGGGCCGGCGCGCCCTGGCCGTCCGGGCCGACAGCGCGGACTCCGCCGCGCTGAACGCCGCGGTGGAACGGACCGTCGAGGCGTTCGGCCGGCTGGACGTCCTGGTGAACAACGCCGGCGTGTTCCTGGTCGGCCCGCTGGAGCAGCTCGGCCGCGCCGAGATCGACGCCACGCTCGCCGTCAACGTCCGCGCGCCGTACGAGCTCGCGCAGGCCGCGTCCCGGCACCTGGCCGACGGCGGGCGGATCATCGGCATCGGCAGCAACGTCGCCGAACGGGCCCCGCTCCCCGGTCTCGCGCTGTACTCGATGAGCAAGACCGCCCTGATCGGCCTCACCAAGGGCCTGACCCGCGAACTCGGCCCGCGCGGCATCACCGTCAACCTCATCCACCCCGGCCCCACCGACACCGACGCCAACCCCGCCGACGGCCCGAACGCCGCGGCCATCGCCGGACTGACCGCGCTCGGCCGGTACGCCGACCCGGCGGAGATCGCCGCCACCGTCGCCCACGTGGCCAGCCCCGACGCCCGGTACGTCACCGGCGCGGTGATCTCCGTAGACGGCGGCTTCTCCGCCTGAGGGGGTACGCCGACGCCTTCTCCGCCCGGGGAGGTACGTCGCCCCTGACGGGCCATCAGGGTCGGTGTACCCCGGTGGAATCAGTCGCCCGGCTCCGCGCTGCGACCGCAGCAGGGGCCGGGTTCGTCCGGTGCGGCGACGACCGGGCGGCGGGGCGCGTGATGGTGTGGGTCGCACCGTAACCGCTGCCCTTGACCGGAGGATTTCCGCTCGTGAACTCGCCTTCTGTGCCAGGCCGTTGTCGTCGCAGGACCGTCACCGCCGGTGCCGCGGCGGCCGTCCTGGCGCTGCTCGCCGTCGCGTCGCCCGCCGTCGCCTCAGCCCCTGCGCCCGCGCCGCCGGGTGTCCAGCGGTCGCTGGAAGCCCTGGTGTCGGAGCTCGGGGTTCCCGGCGCGCTGGTCACCGTCCGGGAGCCGGGCGGCCGGACGGTGAGCGGCGCCGCCGGCGTCGGCGACGTGGCGACCGGGGCGCCGGTGCCGCTCGACGGGGAGGTCAGGGCGGGCAGCAACACCAAGACCTTCGTGGCCGTCGTGGTGCTCCAACTGGTCGCCGAGGGCCGGGTGCGCCTGAACAGCAACATCGAGCACTACCTGCCCGGGCTGGTCCGTGGAAAGGGCATCGACGGACGGCACATCACCGTCCGTCAACTGCTCCAACAGACCAGCGGCCTGCCCAACTACAGCGACTACCTCGGCGAGGACGTCCGGCACTTCGAGCCCCGTGAACTCCTCGACCTCGCGCTGCGGCACCCCGCCGCGTTCCGCCCCGGCACGTCCTGGCAGTACAGCAACACCAACTACCTGCTGGCGGGCCTGCTGGTCGAACGGGTCACCGGCCACACCCTCGCCCAGGAGCTGGACACGCGCATCGTCCAGCGCCTCGGCCTGCGCCACACCTACTTCCCCGCCCCCGGCGAGACCGCCCTCCGGGGGCCGCACCCGCACGGCTACTACCGGGACGCGGGCCACCTGCTCGACGTCACCGAGTTCGACCCGTCCTGGGCCTGGGCAGCGGGCCAACTGGTCTCCACCAACGCCGACTTGGACACCTTCTTCACCGCCCTGCTCACCCCCGGCCGACTCCTCCCCGCCGCCCAACTCGCCCAGATGCAGGCCGCCACCGCCACCGCCGACGCCACCTTCGGCCCCGGCGCCCGCTACGGCCTCGGCCTGGTCAGCCGCCCCCTCTCCTGCGGCGGCCGGTACTGGGGCCACGGCGGCAGCTTCCCCGGCTACGAGACGCGCGGCGGCGCCACCGAGGACGGCCGCGCCGCGAGCGTCGCCGTGACGGAGCAGGTCACCGACTCCGCGAGGCGGCAGCACCTCGACGACCTGGTCGACGGCGCGCTGTGCGAGGCGGCTGCCGCCGCCCGCTGACTCTGCCTCCGGCCTGCCTCCGGCCTGCCTCGGTCGGGCTTCTGTCGGCTCTTGTCGGCTTTTGTCAGCCGCGCAGTGCCTCGGCGATCCGAGGGGCGGCCTGGGCGGCGACGCGCGGATTCGTGGCGGCGCAGTGGGTGCAGGCGTTCAGGCCGGCGGTCAACGCCCAGCCGCGACCCTTGGTCCAGGTCGCCTCACCAGTTCCTTCGCGGCCTGCCCGACCGTATCCGGGCGCCGGGGCAGCCGGACGGCCAACTCCCCGCTCCAGCCTGGCGATCAGGCGGGCGCGCCGCCGATCACCGGTCGGAGCTCCGCGCCCACCACGGTCAACTCCCGGCCGACCCGGCCCGCGACGCACGGCGGGCGGTCGGGGCCATCACCGGGCCCCGCTGCCGCGCCTGTCGAGCGGATCGCCCCCGCAGTCCGGACGCCGCTTCGCCATGCCGTAGGTGTCGCTGACGCGTCAACAGATCAGTTTGTCATACCGGAATTTGAGGAATGTGGAGCCCACTTGTGGATGGTGTGAAAGGATCACCGCCGGTACTGCGCCCACATCGCCGACGCCCTGGTGTGACCATCGGCGGCCGAGTGCGGCGCGTTCCCACCGACAACTACCGTCCAGCGGGCGGCCGCGCTCACGCGCCCCCGCTCGACCGCGCCGGACCGGCCTCGCCCGGCATGGCGCGGCCCGACACCTCATGAAGGGTGTTCATGTCTCGTTCCGTACTCGCCGCGACACCGGCCCGCCGCACCGCGGCGCTGCTCGCCACGGCGACCACCACGTTCGGCCTGCTGACCCTGGCCGCACCCGCGCACGCCGACTCCCCGGCCGCGGGCGGAACCGTCACCACTCTCGCCTCCGCGCGCGACGTCCTCGACCGGCAGCTGGGAAGCGTCACCCTCGACACCCTGGCCCCGGCCCCCACGGTGACCGGCATCGAACCCGGCCACGGCCCCCTCGCGGGCGGCGCCACCGTCACCATCTCCGGCACCCACCTCACCGGGGCGACCGGAGTGTCCTTCGGCTCCGTCCCGGCCACCGGCTTCACCGTTGACAGCGACACCAGCATCACCGCCACCGCCCCCGCCGGCACCGCCCCCGGTGCCGTCGCCGTGGCCGTCACCACCCCTGGCGGCACCAGCAGCACCGGCCAGTTCACCTACGACGCACCCCCGGCCATGATGTACACCTTCACGGAGACCTCCGACCCGAAGTCCGGCTCTGTCGTTCACCCGGGCGACAAGGTGACCTACACCGTGACCGTCGTCCAGCACGGCAACCGCGCGGTCAAGGAACTCGGGATCCTCGACGACCTGTCGCAGGTGCTGGACGACGCCGACTACAACGGCGACGTCAAGGCCGACTCCGGCACCGCCGAGGTCAGGAACGGAAGGATGCTCTGGACCGGCGACCTCTCGGTCGGCGGCCGCGCGACGATCACGTACTCCGTGACCGTCAACGGCAAGGGCGACCGCCGGCTGTCCACCTCCGTCACCGCGCCGGACGACGCGCGCGGCGACTGCGAGACCCAGAAGGGCTGCGCGACCGACCTCACGGTCAAGGACGCCGTCACCCCCTCGCCGTCGCCGTCGTCCACCGGCGGCAGCCAGACGCCCGGCACCCACAGCCCCAGCGCGTCGGCCTCCTCCACCACGCCGAGCTCTCCCGACACGCAGACCCCGTCGGCCTCCGCGACCCCGCAGACCTCGGGCGTCCTCGCCAGCACCGGCGCCACCGTACTCGGCACGGCCGCGGCCGGCGGCGCCCTGCTGCTGGTCGGCGGTCTCACCGTCGTACTCAGCCGCCGCAAGGCCCGCCACAACTGATCCGACCCGCGCGGGCCGTGGGGCGGTCGTGACGTCCGGTCACGGCCGCCCTGCGGCCACCCCTCAGTTCGGCTGCCGTCCGACGGTCCGTGGCGTCGCCGACCAGCAGGGCCACTCCGCCCAGACCGTACCGGTGGCGACTGATGTGCCGAATCACCCGAGTGCGTTGCGCGCGGCCCCAATCAAGGCCCGCGCGGCGTCGCCGTACACCGCGCTGGAAGCCAATCCGGAGAAGGCTCGCATGTAGTCGGCAAGCTCGCGGGGCTGCGTGACATTGACCTCAGCAGTGAGCGTTTCCACGAGGGCTTGGCGGTCGTCGTAGAGGTAAAAGGCCTCAAGCGGCCAGATCGTGCGGGCGGCACCCATTGGAATGATGCCCAAGGAGACCGACGGCAGCCGCATCACGTCCAAGAGGTGGGACAGTTGGCCGACCATCGCGCTGCGGTTGCCGACCCAGGACCGAAGGACCCACTCCTCCATCAGAACGACGAACCGATGGTTCCCCTCGTACAGGAATCGGCTTCGGGCGACACGTGCGACAACGGCCTCAGCAACGTCGTCCGGGGTGCCTTGGAACTCGGTGATGGCAGTCATGAGAGCGGTGGCGAAGGCCGGTGTTTGGAAGAACCCGGGAGGCACGTTCGAGGCATACACGCGGCAGAGGATCGTCCGCTCATGGAGCGCGTAGAAGTCCTCGTGCACCTTGCGCATCCCCATTCGATGGAGTCTGCGCCACTCCAGGTACATCGAGTCCACTGAGCGTGCGGTGGCGATCAGGTCCTCTGCTTGGTCTTCCGCCCCGGATGCTGAGCACCACGCCCGAATGTCCGAGTCGGACGGGGCGGCCTTGGCGCTCAGAATGCGGGACGTCTTGGCAGCATGCCACCCGCACCGGGCAGAGAGCAAGCGGGATCTGCGGGACGTGACCCACGCCGTCCAGGTCCACGACGACGGCGCCCACACCCTGTGGCTGTACTCCCTCACCGCCCCGGCGTGGGCTGCCGCGACCTTCCGCGACGGCGAGGACGTCCACCACGTCCGCCAGTGCGGCGACCGCCGCCTGTGGGACGACTTCGAGCGGACCGTCGCCTGGTGGCAGCGGGCGGGCGAGCCCGGCGTCGAGCGGCTCGGACTTGCCGTCACCCCGACCGGTTGGCACGCCTGGCTGGACGGCCCTGATCGCCCGATCTGAGCCGAGCGGCTGGGGAAGCTCTCCGGATTTCGCAGGTTATCGGCCAACTCCGTTGGTGGCGCCCAGAATTGTCAGTGCCGGGTGGTGGAATCGCCGCGTGCGGGGAGCATGTCCACAACCCTCTCTGGAGTGTCGATGACCAAGACCGTCCCGGTTCGCGGCCACTACCGAAACGACGGAACCTATGTCAGGCCCCACATCCGGACGATCAACGGCGCGAACAACGCCGCCCGCAGCTCCACCTACACCGGCTACCGCGGCGGGTCCGGCGGTGGAAAGGCGGCCGCTGGGGGTGGTGGGCTGCTGCTGGCCCTGCTGTTCCTGATCGGCATCACCTCCGGCGGCGGCGACAACGCCGGTACCACCAGTCCGTCTCCGACGTCCACCGTCGTTCAGCATGCCGGAGTCACTCCCTGATCCCGTCATGAGCACTCGGCTCAGGCCGTCCGCACGGCCTGAGCCTTGCTGCGCGCGCACGGATCGCCAGGGCTAAGGGCCGGTACGCAGGCCGCCGTTGAGCAGGAGGAGGGCCAGTGCGAGGGCGGCCGCGGCGATGACGGACAGGAACGGGAGACGGCCGTGCGGGGCGAGGAGGGTGGCGAGCACGGGTAGGGCGGCGATGGCGAGGACGGGCCAGCCCGGGGCGAGGAGGAGGGCGGCGGCGGTTGCGGCGAGGACGGCGGCCAGGGCCGAGGTGCGGGCGCCGGCGCGTTGGGGGAGGCCGCGGATTCCGGCGGCGCGGTCGGCGGCCAAGTCCGGTAGGACGTTGGTGAAGTGGGCGGCGACGCCGAGCAGCGCGCCGGCGCCGAGGACGGGGGCGGCGGGCCATGGCCGGCCCGGCAGCGCGAGGGTCGCGAAGGCGGGGAGAAGGGCGAACGCGACCGCGTACGGCAGCCAGGACCACCAGGTGGCCTTCAGTCGCAGGTTGTAGGCCCACCCGGCGGCCACTGCCACCAGGTGCACCGTGGCTGCCGCGAACCCGCACGCCGCCGACAGCAGCACACAGCAGGCGATCGCCCAGCCGATGGCGGCGGTGATCCGGCGGACAGTCACTTCGCCCGAGGCGAGCGGCTTGTCGGGACGCCGGGCGGCCCCGTCCCGTTGCCGGTCGATCAGGTCGTTGCTCCAACCGATCGAGAGCTGCCCGGCCGCGACCGCGCCGCCGGTGAGCAGCGTCCCGACCAGTCCGCGCCCGGCACCGACGGCCATCGCCCCGGCCAGTCCGGTCACGGCCGCGGCGGGCACGGGGTGGCAGGCTCGCATCAGGCTCCCGACCCGGGCCCGGGGCACCACCGCTGCGCCGCTCATGTCCGCCACGCTAGCCGTCCGCGCGCCGGCGGGGCGGGATCACCGCGCCGACCGTTCGGCGCAGCACAATGAGGTGGAATGTCAAGAATGCTGTGGGATACCGGAGTTGTCGCGCCGCGAGCAACGCGCCGCACATATACTCCCGGTGCCCGTTCACCGGCCGACCAGGGGGAGTCCGACGGTGCTGAACACCGATCTCACCGTTGACCTGTCGCTCGTGCTGCTGCTTGCACTGGTCACGCGCCTGCTGTCGCTGCCGCTGCTGTGGCGCTCCCAGCGCACGCTCCGGGCCCGGGCCGTGGCCACCGCGGCCGGGGCCGCGCCGCCCGGTGTCGGGCCGGTGGTGGGCGACTTGGCGGTGTGCGTGGTGGTCGCGACTGCGCTCGAAGTCCTGATGAACGTCTTCCTGAACGCCGGCTTCGACGTGCTGCGCAGCCCGGCGGCGTTCGCCGACGAGCACCCGCTCGGGGTCGCAATCCGGCTGCACACCGCCAGCCTGCGGATCTGGCTGTGGCTCGTCTCGGCGCTGCTGGTGGGCGCGTTGCTGCTGCTCACTCATCGGGTGGGGCGGGCGCTGTTGACGGTCGGTATGCCGCCCGAGGTGGCGTCGGACGGGCGGTTTCGCCGGCGCGGCCGGATCGTGCTCGGGGTGCTCGCGGTCCTGGCGGTGCTGGTGCTGCCGCTGGGTGTGGTGATCGGTGCGCTGGTGTTTCAGACGGTGGCGCTGATCACCGCCCGCCGTCACCCCGCACCGCTGCCCGCCGCACCGATCGGCCAGCCCTACGCGCAGCCCTACGGCCAACCGTACGGCCAGGCCTACGCGCAGCCCCAGGGCCAACCCTGGGGCCAGCCGTATGTACAGCCGCATGCCCAGCCCGCCGCACAGCCGTTCGCGCCGCCCGCCACCGCGGTCACCGCCCCGGCGACCGCTCTCGCCGCCCCGTCCCCGCCCGCCGTGCCGCCCGCCGCTCCCCCGGTGCCCGTTCGGGCGGCCGCCCAGGTGCCGCATCAGCCATTGAGCGGGCACGAGCCGCGCAGTATCGGCGGGTACCAGTTGCTCGGCCGGATCGGGTCGGGTGGCATGGGGACGGTGTACCTGGCGCGGCGCGAGGGGGCGGCCACCCAGGTCGCGTTGAAGACGATCAACCTCGAACTGCTGGACGATCCTGACCTGTTGCGACGCTTCCAGCGCGAGTCCGAGGTCCTCGCGATGGTGCCGGGGGCGTACACCGCGCGGGTGCTGGACACCGGCGTGGACGCGGGCCGGCCGTTCCTCGCGATGGAGTTGCTGGACGGGCGCCCGCTCGACACCCACCTGCGGGAGAACGGGCCGGTCCGGTCCCCGGAGGCGCTGCGGGCGCTCGGCCTGGCGTTGGCGGTGGCGCTCTCGGGTGTTCACCGGCTCGGTCTGGTACACCGCGACCTCAAGCCGGCGAACATCATGCTGACTTCGGCCGGGCCCCGGCTGCTCGACTTCGGCATCGCCGCTCTGGTGGACGGCACCCGGCTGACCATGACGGGCGCGGGGCCGGGCACGCTCACCTACATGGCTCCGGAGCAGTTCGGCGAGGAGCGGGTGGGCACGGCCGCCGACATCTGGGCGTGGGCGTGCTGTGTGGTGTGCGCCGCCCACGGGGCCAGCCCGTTCGCGGCCACCAGCACCGGCGGGGTGATCCGCCGCATCATCGACACCGGCCCGGACCAGACCGCCCTCGCCACCGTCCGTTCCCTGGACCCGGCGCTCGCCGACGTGGTCGCCCGCGCCCTCACCCCCGACCCGGCCGCCCGCCCGGCCGACGGCACCGCGCTGCTCGCGCTGCTGACGTCCGCGCAACCCGACGGCACCACGGACGTCCGCGAGGAGATCACGCGCGGCTGGAGCACCCTCCGCCTCTGACCATCCGCCTCCGGCGCCGGGCCCGGCTGTCGGAGTGCGCGCGTATGGTCCGACCCGAAGTGGGGTCCGATGGCAGGAAGATCGGATCTTCGTAGTGCAGGAGGACGGGCGGCTGGTCCGTTCGCCGAGCCTTTCCCCGGACGGTGGGATCGTCGGGAACCTCGGCGCGCCACAGCCGTACTGGGCGCCCCGTGTCGCCCGCCGCGGACTGACGCACCGCCGCCAGGCGTCGGACGCGCCCGACGCGGGCGGATTGCCTGGTTCGGGTGGGTTCGGTCCCTATCCTGGGCCGGTGACGCGGATCGCTGGAGTGTCCGGGGTTCTTCCGCCCCATCGGTACCGGCAGGGCGAGTTGGCCGCTGGGCTGGCGGCGCTGCGCGGTGGGGCGGGGGACGAACGGGCGCTGGCGGAGCGGTTCTTCACGGGGGCGGGGGTGGAGTTCCGGCATCTGGCGTTCCCGTTGGAGCGGTACGGCGAGTTCGACGGTTTCGGGGAGGCCAACGACGCCTGGTTGGAGGCCGCGTCCGAACTCGCCGTTCAGGCAGCCGAGTCGGCGCTGCGTGCGGCCGGGATGGATGCCGAGCAGATCGATGTGGTCGTCTCCACCACCGTCACCGGCATCGCCGTGCCCTCGCTGGAGGCGCGGGTCGCGGCCCGGCTCGGCCTGCGTCAGGACGTGCGGCGGGTACCGCTGTTCGGCCTGGGGTGCGCCGGCGGGGCGGGCGGGTTGGCGGTGGTGGACGAGGTGCTGGCGGGGCGTCCGGACGGGGTGGCGCTGTTGCTGGCCACCGAGTTGTGTTCGCTGACCTTGCAGCGGACGGACACCTCGCCGCCGAACCTGCTGGCCACCTCACTGTTCGGGGACGGCGCGGGCGCGCTGCTGGCGGTCGGTGACGGGCATCCGGCGGCAGGCGGCGGGCCGGTGGTGGTGGCGACCCGGAGCCGGCTGTATCCGGGGACGGAGCGGCTGCTCGGCTGGCAGGTCGGCGAGTTCGGCTTCAGCATCCTGCTGGGGCCCGACCTGCCCGAGCTGGTCCGGCTGCACGTCGGCGAGGAGGTGGCGTCGTTCCTGGCCGCGCACGACCTGAAGCCGGGGGACGTGGGCAGTTGGGTGTGCCATCCGGGCGGCCCCAAGGTGTTGGACGTGCTGGGTGAGGAACTCGGCCTGCCGGAAGCCGCGTTGGGGCCGAGCCGGCAGTCGCTGGCGCGCTGCGGCAACCTGTCCTCGGCGTCGGTGCTGCACATTCTGCGCGCGGTGATCGACCAAGGTCCGCCGCCACCGGGCTCGTTCGGGCTGATGCTCGCGCTCGGCCCGGGATTCTCCTCCGAACTCGTGCTGCTGCGCTGGTGATTGAGTGGTGGGACAGATGATCGCCTGGACCGTGCTGGTCGCGCTGGTCGCCGTGGAGCGGCTTGCGGAGCTGCAGGTCGCCCGCCGGAACGCCACCTGGAGCCTGGCCCGGGGCGGGGTGGAGTACGGTCGGCGGCACTATCCGCCGATGGTCGCCCTGCACACCGGGCTACTGGCGGGCTGCCTGTTGGAGACCTGGTGGGCGGGCCGCCCGTTCCTGCCGCTGCTGGGCTGGCCGATGGCGGCGCTGGCACTCGCCGCGCAGGGGCTGCGCTGGTGGTGCATCGCGACGCTCGGGCCGCGCTGGAACACCCGGGTGATCGTGGTGCCGGGCCTGCCGCTGGTCACCGGCGGGCCGTACCGGTGGCTGCGGCATCCCAACTACCTGGCGGTGGTGGTGGAAGGGTTCGCGCTGCCGCTGGTGCACACGGCGTGGGTGACGGCGCTGGCCTTCACCGTGCTCAACTCCCTTCTGCTGGCCACCCGTTTGCGCTGCGAGGACGCCGCGCTGACGCTGTGCCGGGCCGCCGCGTGATCGACCTGCTGGTGATCGGCGGCGGCCCGGCCGGGCTGGCCACCGCGATCCACGCCGCCCGCGCCGGGCTGTCCACCACCGTGCTGGAACCGCGTCCGACGCCGGTCGACAAGGCCTGCGGCGAGGGCCTGATGCCCGGCGCGGTACGGGCGCTGGCGCGACTCGGCGTCACCGTCGAGGGGCGCCCGTTCCACGGCATCCGCTACCTGGAGGCCGACGGCCCGTGCGCCGCCGAGGCCCGCTTCCGCACCGGCCACGGCCTGGGCGTGCGCCGCACCGTGCTGCACGCCGCCCTCGCGGCCCGCGCGGACCAGCTGGGGGTCCAGCGCACCACCGGCCGTGCGGAGAGCCTGCACGTCACTGAACGAGCGGTGGTGGTGGGCGACTTGACCGCACAGAGCGTGGTCGCTGCGGACGGGCTGCACTCCCCCGTCCGCCGCGCGCTCGGACTCCACCGGCCGTCCGGCGCCCGCCGGTCGGCACGCTACGGACAGCGGCGCCACTTCGCGGTGCGGCCGTGGAGCGACCTGGTGGAGGTGTACTGGTCGCGGCACGCGGAGGCGTACGTCACGCCGGTGTCGGACGAGGCGGTCGGGGTGGCGGTGCTCGGCTCGCAGCGCCTGCCTTTCGATCGCCAACTCGCGGCGTTTCCCGCCCTGTTGGAGCGACTGGGCGAGGCGGAGGCCGGACCGGTCCGGGGCGCGGGGCCGCTGCGACAACACGCGGCAGCGCGGGTGTGCGGGCGGGTGCTGCTGGTCGGGGACGCCGCCGGGTACCTGGACGCCCTGACCGGCGAGGGCATCGCGATCGCCCTGGCCTCCGCCGAGGCCGCCGTCCACTGCCTGACCGCCGGCCGCCCCGCCGCGTACGAACGCGCCTGGCGCCGCGCCACCCGACCCTACCGCCTGCTCACCAGCACGCTGTTGGCCGCCCGGCACCACCCGCTGATCGGCCCCCGGATCGTCCCGCTGGCCGCCGCGACCCCGCCGCTGTTCCGCGCGGCCGTCAACCTGCTGGCCCGCTGATCCCGTCAACCTGCTGGCCCGCTGATCCCGTCAACCTGCCGCCATGCCGGTCCGCTCCGTCAGGCGCATCGGCTGCGGGCCGGGCGAGAGCACCAGCCTGGGCAGTGGCCGCACCGGTTCGGCGACCGCCGGGCGCAGCCGCCAGCGGCCCGCGACGGTGGCCAGGGCGAGGGTGGCTTCGACGGTGCCGAAGCGGTCGCCCGGACAGCGGGTGGCGCCGAGTCCGAACGGCAGGTAGGCGTCCCGGTGGACGGCGCCGGGGGCGAAGCGGTCGGGGTCGAAGCGGGTGGGGTCGGGGAACAGCTCGAGGCGGCGCTGGAGCAGGTAGAGGCAGCAGATCACCGGCGCCCCGGCGGGCAGTTGGACGCCGCCGAGTTCGAGCGGGCGGGTGGTGCTGCGGCTGATCGCCCAGGCGGGCGGGTAGAGCCGCAGCGCCTCGCTCACCACCTGTGCGGTGTACGGGAGTTGGGCGAGATGCTGCCAGCGGGCGGGGGCGCCGGCCGGTCCGGCGTCCAGCTCGGCGTGCAACTTCCGTTCCACCTCGGGGTGTTCGGCGACCAGGCGGAGCGACCAGGCCAGCGCGGAGGAGGTGGTCTCGGCCCCGGCGAGCACCAAGGTCGCGACCTGGTCGGCGAGTTCGCGCTCGCCCAGCGGCCGTCCGTCCTCGTCGCGGGCGGCCAGCAGCAGCGACAGCACGTCGCCGTGGTCGCGGCCGCGCGCCCGGTAGTCGGCGATGATGGCGGCCACCCCGGCGTGCCAGGTGCGCAGCGCGCGGCGGTACTCGCGGCGGGCGGGCGTGGGCAGCAGGTCGGCGGCGGGCAGCACGACGCGCAGGTAGAGGCCGCGCAGCAGCACGTCCAGGGCGTGGCGCAGCTGTTCGGCGGCTTCGGCGGTCAGGCCGGCCGAGAACAGGGTGCGGACGGCGACGGCGGTGGTGAGGGTGAACGCCTCGCGGGTGACGTCGATGGTCTGTCCGGCCCGCCAACTCGCGGTGAGAGCGGCCGTTTCGGCGGTCATCGCCTCGGCGTAGCGCGGCAACAGGGCACGCTGGAAGGCGGGTTGAACGATGCGGCGGAGCCGCTGGTGGTCGGCGTGCGGGCAGGAGGCGAGGCCGTTGCCGAGGAAGGTGCGGATCTTCGCGTAGAGCGGGCCGGCGCGGTCGAAATCGGCCCGGTCGGTGAGCACCCGCCGGATCAACTCCGGTGCGCCGACCAGGTACAGCTCGCGCGGGCCGACCCGGATGCGGACCACGTCGCCGTACGCGGGCAGGGTGTCGAGGAAGGCGAGCGGGCGGGTGATCATGGCGGGCAGGTGGCCCAGCAGCGGGAGGCCGCCGGGGACGGTGGCGGGGTGCACGGGCCCTCGATTCGATGACGGGACGCGGGTGGCACACGCGAACGCCACGATGCGTTACGACGCGTACACAGTGTGCAACAATCGTGCCGCATCCGGGTGGTGATGATGCGTCAGGCGCGGCCGTCGCCTCCCCGGCCCGGCGGCCGGCGCGGCCCCGGTCCAGCGACAGACGGGACGACCGTGCCTTCCACTCCCGCACCGACGGATGCCCGCACCGCCGAACTGCCCGGCCCCCAGCCGCCGTTGCTGCGGCGCCTGGTCGCCACGGTGCACGTGGACCCGGCCGGGCGGGTGCTGCTGTACCGGCGCGCGGCCGGGGCGGCGTACTACCCGGGGCACTACGACCTGCTGGCGCAACAAAGACCGCCGGATGGGCAGTTGGCGTCCGGCTTCCTGGTGGTGCGCCGGGTGCTGACCGACCGCCCGCCGGTGCCGCTGCCGGGCCCGGGAGCGGGCGAGGTCGACTGGTGCGGCTTCGTCCCACCCGCCGAGCTGCTGGCCGGCCGCCGCCTCCCGCTGGTGCCGGACGGGTTGCGCGTCCTGCGCCGCCTGAACGCCGTCTGAACGCCCTCCGGCGGGCGCGCTCCGCAACCGGCCGCACACGCCCCGCGTCCACTCGCCGACCTGCACCGATGCCGGACCGTCCGGGGCGCGCGACACTGGGGGTATGAGCGAGTCCGGAGACATATTCCACCCGCCGGTCGTGGTCCGCCCACCGACCCGCGGGGCGCGACCGTACCGGCGGGTGGAGATCTACGGGCGGACGGTGGGGCGGGCCACCTCGGCGGAGGACGTGGCGGAGTTCATCCGCCGCGCGGGCGTGGACGAGCCGGACCTGGACGACGCCGAGCTGGTCGCCTGGCGCGGCGGCGACCGCACCGTCTGGTCCCAGCCCGAGCAGCCCCAACAGCCCGAGCAGCCGGAGCGGCCACAACAGCCCCAGCCGCCCAAGCAACCCGAGCAACCCGAGCAGCCGGAACGGCCGGAACAGCCCGAGGACGCCTCGTCCTAGCCCGGGAGTTCACACGGCCTTGCGGTAGAGCCAGACCCCCAGCGGCGCGAAAGCCGCGACGATGCCGACGTCCCAGGCGAGGGCCTGCCAGACCTGCGAGCCGACCGGTGTGCCCAGCATCAGGGCCCGCACCGCGCCGGCCGTGATGGTCACGGGCTGGTGGTTGGCGAACACCTGGAGCCACCCGGGCATGGTCACGGTCGGGACGAACGCGGAGGACGCGAACACCAGCGGGGCCAGCACCGGGAAGGCGGCGGCGGTCGCGGTCTCCGGGTCGCCGACCGCGAGTCCGACCACGGCGAACACCCAGGACATCGCGAAGCCGAACGCCAGCACCAGCAGCGCCCCGGCCAGGAACCCCCAGACGTTGCTGTGCACCCGGAAGCCGACCAGGAAGCCAACGCCGCTGATCAGTGCCACCACGAACACGTTCCGGGTCAGGTCGGCGGTGGTCCGCCCGGAGAGCACGGCGGAGCGGGCCATCGGCAGCGACCGGAACCGTTCCATCAGGCCGGTCTGCAGGTCGGTGGCCAGGCCGATCGCGGTGTTGACCGCGCCGAAGGTGACCACCTGCACGAACACGCCGGGCATCAGGTAGTCGACGTAACTCACCCCGTGCAGGGCCGCGCCGACCACCCCGCCGAACACGTAGCGGAACATCAGCACGAACACGATCGGCTGCACCGTGGAGAAGATCAGCAGCCGGGGCACCCGGCGCAGCGCGATCAGGTTGCGCCCGCAGACCGCCAGGCCGTCCCGGACGGGGGCCAGCAGGCGTCCGGACAGGCCGGGCGTGGGGGCGAGGTCGATGGCTGGGGCGGTGGCGGTCATGACGGGCCTCCGGAGGTGCGGTGGCCGGTGAGGGCGAGGTAGACGTCGTCCAGGCTGGATTCGCGGACGGCGATGGTGTGCGGGGTGAGCCGTTCGGCCTCCAGCGCGTGCAGGACGTCCATCAGCAGCAGTGACCCGTCCGGACTGGGCAGGCGCAGCAAGGCACCCTCGCGCTCGGGGGTGCGTTCGAGACGGTCGGTGAGCAGGGCGGCGGCGCGGACGGCGCGCGGGTCCTCGCCCATGCCGAGTTCCAGCACGGTCATGCCGAGGCGGGCCTTGAGGGCGTGCGGGCTGTCGTCGGCGACCACCCGGCCCTCGGCGAGGACGGCGATGCGCTGGGCGAGGCGGTCGGCCTCCTCCAGGTACTGGGTGGTGAGCAGGACGGTGGTGCCGTCGGCGACGAGTTCCCGGATCAGCTCCCAGAGTGCTGTGCGGCTCTGCGGGTCGAGTCCGGTGGTGGGCTCGTCGAGGAACAGCACGGGTGGTTCGGGGACCAGCGCGGCGGCCACGTCGAGTCGGCGGCGCATGCCGCCGGAGAAGGTGCGCACGGGCCGGTCGGCGGCCGGGGTGAGGTCGAATCGGGCGAGCAGGTCGGCGGCGCGTGGGGACCTTCGGTGGCGGGGCAGTTGGGTGAGTTTTCCGATCAGGCGGAGGTTCTCACGGGCCGTCAGGTTGGGATCGACGGCGGCGTACTGGCCGGCCAGGCCGATCATTCGGCGCACGGCGCCCGGGTGGGCGACCACGTCGGTGCCGAGCACTTCGGCGCGGCCGCTGGTGGGCTGGATGATGGTGGTGAGGATGCGGATGGCGGTGGTCTTGCCCGCCCCGTTCGGCCCGAGCAGTCCGAACACGCTGCCGGGTGGCACCTCGAAGTCGACGTCGTCGAGTGCGACGAGGTCCTTGAAGCGTTTGCCGAGCCCTTGGACCCGGATCGCGGGGGTGGTGCTGTGCTGGGTGGTCATGGGCGCCCCCTCGGGCGAGGTGGTTCCCCTCCAGTGTCCGCCCGTCCGGGTGGGGCGCGCAGGACGGCCGTCCGGCGGCCGGGGCTGATGGGTTGCCAGGTGGGGCGGTGGGCCGTCCAGGGCAATGGGGTACCTCCTGGTGCGGACCGGGCCCGCTCTGGAGTGGCCGGGCGGCGGGCGGCGGGGGTGGATGGTGACCAGCCCGAAGCTGGTGACCAGCCCCCTCCGCTCCGTCTCCTGGAGTCGTGATGCCCCGTTCCCGTTGTCTGACCGCCGCCGCGGTGCTGTCCCTGTCCGTCCTCGCGGCCGCGGGCTGCGGCGCGGACCTCGCTCCGAGCGGCCCGCCGGCCACCGGGTCCGGGTCGCCGGCGCCGGCCGCCGAGGCGAGTCCGTCGGCCGGGTCGGCGTTCGCGACCTCGGCGGGCACCCGGGTTGCGCTGAAGAGCGTGGGCAACCTCGGCCCGGTCCTGGTGGACGCGCAGGGCCGCACGCTGTACCTGTACGGCGCGGACACCTCGGTGCACGGCACCTGCGTGGGCGAGTGCGCGAAGTCCTGGCCGCCGGTGACCACGCCGGGCTTCCCGTTGGCCGATCCGGGCGTGGACGACGGGCTGCTGGGCGCGGCGGCGCTCCCGGACGGGACGGCGCAGGTGCTGTACAAGGGCCACCCGCTGTACCGGTACACGGGCGACCACGGACCGGGCGAGGCCACCGGGCACACGGTGGCGGACCCGCACGGCACGTTCTACGCGGTGACCTCGCTGGGCGACCCGGTGGGCGTGGACGTCTCGACGCTGCACGGGGCCGGGGGCGTGCCGTCGGGGGCGGCTACGGCGAGCCCGGGGGCCACCGCCACCGCCACGGCTACCGCCAGTGCCAGTGCCAGTGCCACGGCTACTGCCACCGCCACCGCCACCGCCACCGCCACCGCCGGTCCAACTGCTGGGGCCACGGCAGGTGCCACCACGGGCACGACGGCTGGGGCCGACACCCCGGTGGCGCCCGCCAACCCGGCGGACCCGTACGTGCCGGTGGCGCCCTCCGCGCCCGCCGTGGTGCAGCCGCCCGACACCTCCGGAACGGATCCGGGCACGGACGCGGGTACCGACTCGGGCGCGGGTACCAGCACCAGCACCAGCCTGGGCGCGGGCGCGGACGCGGGTACCAGCACAGGCGCGGGCACCAGCACGGACGCGGACCCGGGCACCAACACAGGCGCGGGCACCAGCACGGACGCGGACGCGGGTACCAGCTCGGACGCGGACGCGAGCACCGGACCGGACGCAGGCACGGGCACCAGCACCAGCACCAGCACCAGCACCAGCACGGACACGAACGCGGGTACCAGCTCGGACGCGGACGCGGGCACCGACACCAGCACCAGCACCAGCACTCCCCCGGACACCAGCGCAGGCACCGGCGCGAACACCGACAACGGCCTCGACAACGGCACCCCGGACAACTGAGGTGCAGCGCCCGACCATGTCCCGGCAGACCGCCCTCACCGCACTCGCGGTGCTGGCGCCGCTAGCCGTCACTGCGGGGCTGGTGTGGTTCGGCCGCGCGCACACGTCCGACCCGGGCCGGAGCCTGTTCGGCCAGTCCGGGGTGGACGCGCTGCGGCTGAAGTCGCAGCTCGGTTCGGCGCTGCTCGGTCTGGCACTGGTGCAGGTGCTGCTGGCGCTGTGGATGTACCGGGGCGGCGCCCGGGCCCCCCGGGTGCGGATCTGGCACCGGGCGGGCGGGGTGGCGGCGTTCGCGCTGTCGTTGCCGATCGCCCAGCACTGTCTGCTGGCGTACGGGGTGCGGTTCACCGACGCGCGGGTGGGGGTGCACTCGGTGACGGGCTGCTTCCTGTACGGGGCGTTCGCGGCGAAGGTGCTGCTGGTGCAGCACGGGAAGTTGCCGGGCTGGGCGCTGCCGGTGGCGGGCGGCGCGCTGTTCTGCGCGATCGGGCTGCTGTGGTGGACGGCGGCGCTGTGGTTCCTGAACGGGTACGCCACGCCCGGGTTCTGACGGTGCGGCAGGTAACGGTCTGCGGTTGTGGGCGGCCCGGGCCGGTGTTCGAGTGGTAGGCAGTCGCGGTGGACGACCCTCGCCGCCGCGCGGTCACGGCGCCCGGCGGGGTGCCCGAGGAGGAGTTGCCCCGATGTCCCAGCACGTCCCGTTCACCACGAACAACGCGGGTGTCCCGGTCGAGAGCGACGAGCATTCGCTGACGGCGGGCCCGGTCGGCCCGGTCCTGCTGCACGACCACTACCTGATCGAGAAGATGGCCCAGTTCAACCGGGAGCGGGTGCCGGAGCGGGTGGTGCACGCGAAGGGCAGCGGCGCGTACGGCACCTTCGAGGTGACGCAGGACGTCAGCCGGTTCACCAGGGCGGACCTGTTCCAGCCGGGCAAGCAGTGCGACATGCTGGCCCGGTTCTCCACGGTGGCGGGCGAGTTGGGGTCGCCGGACACCTGGCGCGACCCGCGCGGTTTCGCGCTGAAGTTCTACACCGAGCAGGGCAATTACGACCTGGTCGGCAACAACACGCCGGTGTTCTTCGTCCGCGACCCGATGAAGTTCCAGGATTTCATCCGCTCGCAGAAGCGCCGCCCGGACAACGGCCTGCGCGACCACGACATGCAGTGGGACTTCTGGACGCTCTCCCCGGAGTCCGCGCACCAGGTGACCTGGCTGATGGGCGACCGGGGCATCCCGAAGAACTGGCGGCACATGGACGGCTTCTCCTCGCACGCCTACAGCTGGGTGAACGCGGTCGGCGAGCGCTTCTGGGTGAAGTACCACTTCAGGACCGACCAGGGCAACGACTTCCTGACCCAGGCGGAGGCGGACCGGCTGGCGGGCGCGGACGGCGACTGCCACCGGCGCGACCTGTTCGAGGCGATCGAGGGCGGCGACTTTCCGTCGTGGACGCTGCACGTCCAGGTGATGCCGTTCGACGAGGCGTGGAACTACCGGTTCAACCCGTTCGACCTGACCAAGGTGTGGCCGCACGGCGACTATCCGCTGATCGAGGTCGGCCGGTTCACCCTGAACCGCAACCCGGAGGACCACTTCGTCCACATCGAGCAGGCCGCGTTCGAGCCGTCCAACCTGGTGCCGGGCATCGGGGTCTCTCCGGACAAGATGCTGCTCGGCCGGATGTTCTCCTACCCGGACACCCATCGGCACCGGATCGGCCCGAACTACGCGCAGCTGCCGCCGAACCGCTCGCACGTGCCGGTGCACTCGTACGCCAAGGACGGCCCGATGCGTTTCGACGCGGCCCGCACCGCCCGCCCGTACGCGCCGAACTCGTACGGCGGGCCGGCCGCCGAGCCGGAGCTGTGGGGTGCGCCGCTGGGGTGGGACGTCGCCGGGCAGATGGTCCGCGAGGGGTACCCGCTGCACCGGGAGGACGACGACTGGGGGCAGGCCGGCACGCTGGTGCGCGAGGTGCTGGACGACGCGGCCCGGGACCGGCTGGTCGCGAACATCGCCGGGCACCTGCAGGACGGCGTGTCCGCGCCGGTGCTGGAACGCGCTTTCCAGTACTGGCGCAATGTCGATCAGGCGCTCGGGGACCGGGTCGTCGCCGCCGTCGCCCGCTGAATCCCGCTCTCGCCGCCCGCCCGGATCGCGCTTCCTGGCGGGCGGTGCTCGTTGACAACTCGGGCCCCCGGGGCAATCCTAAGCAAGCGCTTAGTCAGCCCACGTTTCTCTGCGAGGTGCCCCCGATGACCACCGCCGCTCCGCCCGGACTCGACCTGGAGAGGCTGCGCGCCCACCTGGACGTCGCCCTGCCCGCACCCACCGCCGGACCGCTGACGGCCCGCCGGTTCGAGGGCGGCCGGTCGAACCTGACCTACCTGGTCGAGGACGGTGTCTCCCGCTGGGTGCTGCGCCGGCCCCCGCTCGGACACGTGCTGGCCACCGCGCACGACATGGCCCGCGAGTACCGGGTACTGGGCGCACTTGCGCCGACCGCCGTGCCGGTGCCGAACCCGGTGCTGCTGGTCGAGGACGACACGGTGCTCGGCGCGCCGTTCTACCTGATGGAGTACGTCGAGGGCACCGCGCACCGGGACGCCAAGACGCTGGCCGCACTCGGCGAACAGCGGGTGCACGACCTCGGCGAGCGGCTGGTGGACACCCTGGTCGCCCTGCACGCACTGGATCCGACCGCGGTCGGCCTGGCCGGGTTCGGCCGCCCCGAGGGCTTCCTGGAGCGCCAACTGCGCCGCTGGGGCAAGCAGTTGGACGCCTCCCGAAGCCGCGAGGTGCCGGGCATCGACGAGTTGCACCAGCGCCTCGCCGACACCCTGCCCGGCTCCCCCGCCCCGGCGCTGGTGCACGGCGACTACCGGCTCGACAACGTGCTGGTCGGCCCGGACGACCGGATCACCGCAGTGCTGGACTGGGAGATGTCCACGATCGGCGACCCGCTCACCGACCTGGGCCTGCTGGTGATGTACACCGAACTGGCCCGCCGCTTCGACGGCGTCCTGCCCGGCGCGGCGCTCGCCCCCGGCTTCCCCGAAACCGACGAACTGGTGCGCCGCTACGCCGAGTTGTCCGGTAGGGACGTCTCCGGACTCGGCTGGTACGTGGGCTTCGCCTCGTTCAAGCTGGCGGTGGTGCTGGAGGGCATCCACTACCGGTTCACCCAGGGCGGCACGGTCGGCGCCGGGTTCGACCGGGTCGGCGAACTGGTGCCCCTGTTCGTGGAGTTCGGACGCACGTCGGTGGAGGGCTGAGAAGATGGATTTCGCGTACGACGCCAGGACGGTCCACCTGCTGGGTGAACTCGGCGCGTTCATGGACGAGTTCGTGTACCCGGCCGAGCCGGTGCTGGCCGGGCAGCTGGAGGACCCGAAGCGCGAGCCCTGGGCGATCCCGCCGGTGATCGGCGAACTCCGGGCGGCGGCGAAGGCCCGCGGCCTGTGGAACCTCTTCTTGCCGGGTGAGCTGGGCGCCGGGCTGACCAACCTCCAGTACGCGCCGCTCGCCGAACTCACCGGCCGCTCCGTCCTGTTGGCCCCGGCGGCGGTCAACTGCGCGGCCCCCGACACCGGCAACATGGAGCTGCTCGCCCAGTTCGGCTCCGCCGAGCAGCGCGAACGCTGGCTGCGCCCACTGCTGGACGGCGAGATCCGCTCGGCGTTCGCGATGACCGAGCCGGACGTCGCCTCCTCGGACGCCACCAACATCACCACCCGGATCGAGCGGGACGGCGAGGAGTACGTCGTCACCGGCCGCAAGTGGTACATCACCGGGGCGATGAACCCGAACTGCCAGCTCCTCATCGTGATGGGCAAGACCGACCCGGACGCCGAGGTGCACCGCCAGCAGTCGATGATCCTGGTGCCGCGCGACGCCCCGGGTGTCCAAGTCCTGCGCGGCATGCGGGTGTTCGGCTACGAGGACGCCGACCACGGTGGGCACGCCGAGATCGTCTTCGACCACGTCCGGGTCCCGGCCTCGAACCTGCTCGGCGAGGAGGGCTCCGGCTTCGCGATCGCCCAGGCCCGACTCGGGCCGGGCCGGATCCACCACTGCATGCGGGCCATCGGCATCGCCGAGCGGGCCCTGGAACTGACCTGCCACCGGGTCAACTCCCGGGTGGCGTTCGGCCGTCCGCTGGCCGAGCAGGGCGTGGTGCAGGACTGGATCGCCGAGGCCCGGGTGCGGATCGAGCAGGCCCGGCTGCTGGTCCTGAAGACCGCCTGGCTGATGGACACCGTCGGCAACCGGGGCGCCCACACCGAGATCCAGGCCATCAAGATCGTCGTCCCGTCCACCGTGGAGTGGATCCTCGACAAGGCCGTCCAGGCGCACGGCGCGGCCGGCGTCAGCCAGGACACCGTCCTCGCCCAACTCTGGTCCGGCAACCGCACCTTGCGCCTGGCCGACGGCCCGGACGAGGTCCACCGGCGCTCGCTGGCGCGGCGGGAGCTGAAGAAGTACCGCTGAGCACGCGCCGGGGGGCGGCCCGAACGGGCCGCCCCCTCTTGGCAGTTACGGCAGGACGACGATCCGGCCGGTGCTGGCGCCGGTGGCGACCCGGTGGACGGCCTCGGCGGCGCCGGCCAGCGGGACGCGCTCGGAGATCAGCGGGCGGACCACCCCGGTGGCGGCGAGGGCGGTCAGGGCGTCATGGCAGTCCCGGACGGCCTGCGGGTCCTTCGCCACGTACAGACCCCAATGCAGGCCCAGCACCGAGTAGTTCTTCACCAGGGCATGGCCGAGCGGCGGGGCAGGGATCTCGCCGGAGGCGAAGCCGACCACCACGATCCGGCCCTCGAAGGCCACGCACTTGGTGGAGCCGGTGTAGGCGCTGCCGCCGACCGGGTCGAAGACCACGTCGGCGCCCCGGCCCGAGGTTGCGGCCCGGACGGCTCCGACGAAGTCCTCGGACTTCCGGTCGATCACCAAGTCAGCGCCCAACTCCCTGGCCACGTCCGCCTTTTCGGCCCCGCCGACGACAGCGATGACGAACGCCCCGGCGGCCTTGCCGAGTTGCACGGCGGCGCTGCCGACGCCACCGGCCGCGGCGTGCACCAGCAGCGTCTCGCCGGGCGCGAGGCGGGCCCGGCGGTGCAGCGCGAACCAGGCGGTCTGGTAGGCGATCAGCAGGGCGGCCGCCTCGGCGTCGTCCAGGCTGTCGGGCGCGGGCAGCGCGGTGGCGGCGTCCATCAGCGCGTACTCGGCGAAGGCCCCGGCGGGCAACTCGGCGGTGCCGATGAGGCGTTCACCCGCGCGCGGGCCCTCGATCAGCTCGCCGCAGAGCTCCACCCCGGGGGTGTAGGGCAGCGGCGGGCGCACCTGGTACCGCCCTGCCGCCATCAGCGCGTCCGGGAAGTTGACGGCCGCGGCCCGGACCCGGACCAGCAGCTGCCCCTCGCCCGGAACGGGGCGGTCGGCGTCCTCCGCGAGCTTCATCACGTCCAGCGGGGCGCCGAGTTCGGCGATCTGCCAAGCTCTCATCGGGTCTCCCCTCGGTTCTCGATCTGCTGCTGGAGCCGGTTCATGCCGTGCAGCCAGCGGTCGGGAGTGGTGGCGCGGGCCGCATAGTAGTCGGCGACCTCGGGATGCGGCAGGATCAGGAACTCGCCCGCCGCCATGCCCCGCAGGGCGGCCCCGGCCACCTCGGCGGGCTCGATCGCGGTGGGCGCGAGCAGCACCTGCCCGTGCTCACCGGTGCCGTCCAGCATCCTGGTCCGCACCCCCTGCGGGCACAGCGCGTGCACCTGGACGCCGCGGTGCCGGTACGTCGCGGACAGCCACTCGGCGAAGGCGAGGGCGCCGTGCTTGGTGACGGCGTACGGGGCGGAGCCGAGCATGGTGAGCAGCCCGGCGGCGGAGACGGTGGCCAGGAACCGGCCGCGGCCGCGCTCCAGCCAGTCGGGGAGCAGCAGTTGGCTGGCGCGGACGTGGCTGAGCACGTTGACCTGCCAGGCCTGTTCCCAGGCTTCGGGCGGGGCGTCGGGGCCGCCGGTGGTGGCGACGCCGGCGTTGGCGCAGTACAGGTCGATGGCGCCGAGGTGGGCGCGGGCGGCGCCGATCAGTGCGGCGACGCCCTCGGCGCTCGCGGCGTCGCCGGGGGCGGCGTGGGCGCCGAGTTCGGCGGCGACGGCGTGGGCGGCGTCCGCGTCGAGGTCGTTGACCACCACCCGGGCGCCGGCCTCGGTCAGCGCGCGGGCGAGGGCCGCGCCGATGCCGTGGCCGGCGCCGGTGACGACGGCGCCGGTCCCGGTGGCGTCGAAGGCGGGTCGGCCGCCTGTCACAGCCCGCCGCCGAGGGTGACGCCGCCGTCCACCACCAGGGTCTGGCCGGTGATCCAGCCGGCGTCCTCGGAGAGCAGGAAGGCGACCGCGCCGGACACGTCCTCGGGCAGGCCGAGGCGGCCGAGCGGGTAGGCGCGGGCGACCTTCTCCTCGCGGCCCTCGAACAGGGCTTCGGCGAAGCGGGTCTTGACCACGCCGGGGGCGACCGCGTTGACCCGGATGCCGGGGCCGAGTTCGGAGGCGAGTTCCATGGTGAGGCGGATCAGCGCGGCCTTGGAGACGCCGTACATGCCGATGCCGTTGGAGGCGCGGATGCCCGCGATCGAGGCGACGTTGACCACCGCGCCGCCGTGCTCGGCCATCCAGGCGGCGTGCGCGCGGCGGGTCCAGGCCAGCGGGGAGAGCACGTTGACGGCGAGGATCTTGGCGGCGGCGACCGGGTCGGTCTCCAGGATCGGGCCGTAGACCGGGTTGATGCCGGTGTTGTTGACCAGCAGGTCGAACCGGCCGAAGGTCTCCATCACCCGGGTGACGGTCTCCTCCTGGTGCGCGGCGTCGTCGGACTTGCCGGCCACCGCCAACGCGTGGTCGGGGCCGCCGAGTTCGCGCACCGCCTCGTCCAGGGTCTGCTGGGTGCGGGCGGTGATGCAGACCTTGGCGCCGCGCTGCACCAGTTCGCGCGCGATGCCGAGGCCGATGCCGCGGCTCGCTCCGGTGACCACCGCCACCTTGCCCTTGAACGACACTGTCATCGCCGTACCTCTCGGATCTGCTGCCAGGGATGGTTCCGCCTCGCACCGACGCCCTGTCTCGGCGGCGGCTTGACTAAGCGCTTGCTTAGCATCTTGGCGGCGGGCGACACTGTCAACAGCCCACCCCGCCCGGCGCCGCCCGGACCGGCCGAACCCATCTGCGAGGATTGCCCCCATGAACGACCCAGCGACCGCCGCACTGTGGCCCGGGGAGGGCACCGAGGCGGCACGGCGGCTGCTGCTGGCCGCCGTGGACTCCTTCGCCCGCCGCGGCTACCACGCCACCACCACCCGGGACATCGCCACCGCCGCCGGCATGAGCCCCGCCGCGCTGTACATCCACTACCCCTCCAAGGCGGCCCTGCTCGCCGAGATCTCCCGCACCGGCCACCGGGCGACGCTGGACCTGGTGGAGCAGGCCGAGGCCTCCGCCGCCGAGCCCGTCGCACAAATGCGCACCCTCGCCGAGTCCTTCACCACCTGGCACGCCCGCGGCCACACGGTCGGACGGATCGTCAACCACGAACTGCACGCGCTGCCCGAGGAGGACTTCGCGGCCGTCGCCGAACTGCGCATCCGGATCGAGGAGACGGTGCTGCGGATCATCGCGCGCGGCGTGGCGGACGGCGTCTTCCAGGTGCCCGACCAGCGGACGGCGGCCCGCGCCGTCACCTCGCTGGGCATCGACGTCTCCCGCTGGTACACCGAGCGCAGCAGCGAGTCGCCGGAGGAACTGGGCCGCCGCTACGGGCAGTTGGTGCTGCGCATGCTGGGTGCACCGGCTGCGGAGATCGACGGCTGACGACGGCCGAGCCACCATCGCCGCGCGCTCCGCTGGACGCCCCGGCTCCCGTTGACTTAGGTTAGCCTCACCTAATCAACAGGAGGCTCCCTGTGCTGCCCCAGCCCGCCCGCCGCAAGCCTTCGGCCGCCGAACGCGCCCGCACCCTGCTGGAGTTCGCCTCCTCCGCCGTCCTGGACATCCGCGGCGCCGACCTGGCCGCCCGCCCCGGCCTGCCCCCGCAGGTGCGCTGCACCCTGCGGCCGGACGGCGCGGTGGCCGTCCTGGTCGGCCGTGAGTCCGCCCTGCACCGGATCACCGCCCTCGCCCGCGGCCCCCTCACCGCCGAACTCGAATGCGTGGATGTCGCTCCCGTCGCCCTGCCGCACCGCATCCGCGGCCGGCTCCACGCGCAGGGCCTGCTCACCCGCTCCCCCGGCGAGACGCCGCCCGTCGGCGGGGGCGTCCTGCTGCGTCTGGACATCGACCACCTGGCGCTGGACGACCTGTGGGGCGACGAATGCTGCCTCGACCCCGCCGACCTGGCCGCCGCCGCCCCCGACCCGGTCGCCGCCGAGGAGGCCCGCCTGCTCCAGCACCTGGCCGCCGCCCACGCCGACCAGCTCCTGCTGCTCGGCACCCGGGCCCTGACCCGCCCCGACACCCCGCCGCTCCGGGCCGAGCACCTCCACGAAGTCCGCCCCGTCGCCCTCGACCGCCACGGCCTGCGCGTCCGCCTCCTCACCACCGACCCGGCCACCGCGCTGGACGCCCGCTTCGACTTCCCCCACCCGGTGACGCACCCCGACGACCTCCCGGAGGCCATGCACCGCCTGTTCGCCCACACCACCACCGCGGTGCGACCCGACTGAGCGTCAGCGGGGCGCGGCCAGAATGGAGAAGCGGCCGCCCTCGGGGTCGGCGAGGCGGGCGACGCGGCCGTAGCGGGAGTCGGCGGGGCCGTCGAGGACGCGGCCGCCGAGGGTGGTGGCGCGGTGGGCCGTGGCGTCGGTGTCGGAGACCGAGAAGAAGACCTCCCAGTGCGGGGCGAGGTCGTGGGCGAGGCGGAGTGCGGCCACGCTGCGGCCCTCGGAGCGCAGCACGACGCGCTCGTCCTCGTAGCGGACCTCGAACTGGGCCGGGTCGCGGCCGTCCCAGCGGAACACCTCGCCGTAGAAGAGCGCGGCGGCGAACGGGTCGGCGGTGCGCAGTTCGATCCAGGCGGGTGCGCCGGGGGCGGCCATCCAGGTGTCCTCGCCGGGCTCGCCCTCCCAGATGCCGAAGGTCGCACCGAACGGGTCGGCGGCCAGCGCCACCCGGCCCGCGTCGAACGCCAGCGGGCCGACGGCGAGCGTGCCGCCGCGTTCGCGGACGCCGTCGGCGGCGCGGTCGGCGCTCTCGATGCCGAAGTAGGTGGTCCAGGCGACCGGGCGCTCCCACGCGGCGTCCAACTGGCTGAGCCCGGCGACCTCGACGCCGTCCACGGTGGCACGCACGTACGGGCCCCAGCGGTCCGGGCCGGGGACGAACTCCCAACCCAGCAGCGGCCCGTAGAACCGCTGCGCGGCGTCCATGTCATGGACCGTCAGGCCCGCCCAGCACGGCACCGCGGGTACACAGCGCACCGTGGCCGTTCGCTCCGCCACCATCCCTCGGGCTCCCTTCGCCGCCGCCCCGGCCGCCCGGCCGGACCCGCGACCCAGCCTAGGCCGACGCCCCGGCCCGATCGCGCTCCGCCTCGCGGGCGAATCCGCCCCGTGTCCCCACCCGGCACGGCTCCCCGGCCGAGGGCACGGCAGTGCAAGCCGGACGGCAGACCCCCCTCCTCAACCCATCCCCCACACCCACCACCCGAACCACCCGACAGCCGAAGGCAGATCCCCACCCCCCACCCGGCGCGGGTCCCCCGGCCGGGGGCGTGGCGGTGCACGCCAGATAGCCGACCCCCCTCAACCCCTCCCCCACACCCGCCGCCCGGCCTCCCCCGACCACTCCGAACACCGCAGGCCCACCGCCCGAACCACCCGACAGCCGAAGGCAGATCCCCACCCCCCCACCCGGCGCGGGTCCCCCGGCCGGGGGCGTGGCGGTGCACGCCGGACAGCAGACCCCCACCCCTCAACCCGTCCCCCACACCCGCCGCCCGACCAACGCCGACCACCCCGAACACCGCAGGCCCACCGCCCGAACCACCCGACAGCCGAAGGCAGATCCCCACCCCCCCCCCACCCGGCGCGGGTCCCCCGGCCGGGGGCGTGGCGGTGCCATGGTCGGGGAAGTCGGATGGCGGGAAGGAGATTGGGCATGGACACCGGAATCGTGATCGTCGGGGCGAGCCTGGCCGGGGCGAAGGCGGCCGAGGCGCTGCGCACGGAGGGCTACGGGGGGCCGATCACGCTGGTCGGCGACGAGAACGAGCGGCCGTACGAGCGGCCGCCGCTCTCCAAGGGGTACCTGCTCGGCAAGGAGGAGCGGGAGAAGATCTACGTGCACCCCGCCGACTGGTACCGGCAGCACGACGTCACCCTGCGGCTGGGCGTCGCGGCGACCGCGATCGACCCGGCCGCGCACACCGTCACCGTCGAGGGCGGCGACCGGCTGCCGTACTCCAAGCTGCTGCTGACCACCGGTTCGTCGCCGCGCCGGCTGCCCGTGCCGGGCGGCGACGGGGAGTTCGTGCAGACGCTGCGGCGGGTCGGTGACAGCGAGCGGTTGAAGGCGGCGTTCCGGCCCGGCGCCCGGGTGGTGATCGTCGGCGCGGGCTGGATCGGCCTGGAGACGGCGGCCGCGGCCCGCGCCGCGGGGTCGGAGGTCACCGTGCTGGAGGCCGCCGAACTGCCGCTGCTGCGCGTCCTCGGCCGGGAGGTCGCCCAGGTCTTCGCCGACCTGCACCGCGCGCACGGCGTGGACCTGCGGTTCGGTGTCAAGGTCGAGGAGTTGCGGGCGGACGGTGTGCGGCTGGGCGACGGCAGCACGGTGCCGGCGGACGTCCTGCTGGTCGGCGTCGGTGTCAGCCCCAACACGGCGCTCGCCGAGCAGGCCGGGCTGACCGTCGACAACGGCGTCCGCACCGACCAGCACCTGGCCGCCTCGCACCCCGACATCTATGCGGCGGGCGACGTGGCAAACGCTTTCCATCCGCTGTTCGGCAAGCCGATCCGGGTCGAGCACTGGGCGAACGCGCTCAACCAGCCGGCCGTCGCCGCGGCGGCGATGCTCGGCAAGGACGCCGTGTACGACCGGGTGCCGTACTTCTTCACCGACCAGTACGACCTGGGCATGGAGTACACGGGGTTCGCGGAGCCCGGCGGCTACGACCGGGTGGTGTTCCGCGGCGATGTCGCCGGGCGGGAGTTCATCGCGTTCTGGCTGTCCGGCGGCAGGGTGCTGGCCGGCATGAACGTCAATGTGTGGGACGTGACCGACCCGATCCGTGAACTGGTCCGCTCCGGGCGCGGCGTGGACCCGGAGCGGTTGGCGGACCCGGACGTGCCACTGACCGGTGTCTGACGGGCCTGTCGGGTCAGTTGGGCTGTCTGACTTCCTCGTGGGCCTTGGTGAGCAGCTGCATGGCGAGGTCGTTCAGGGCGCGGGCCCCGGCGACCTCCTCGCCGACCCGCAGCTGTGGGCGGTCGGCGTGGTGACGGGTGGAGTAGCCGTGTGCGCGGACCTCCGTTCCGTCGGCGAGGCGGACCATCGCGGCAGCCTTGGTGCGGTTGCCGTCCTCCTCGAACTCCATTTCGATGTGCCATCCGACCAGCGTCCGCATGGCCGCCACCTCCCGGGTGGGTACAGGGTGTTCAGCTTTCCGGCTGGTTCGCCGTGCTGGGCTCCTCGGAGGCCGGTTCGCAGTCCTCGCGGCCGGTCTCCGTGTGCACCACCCGGATGGGGTGGTGCGGGTCGTCGATGTGGATGACCTGCTGGGGCTGGCCGCAGCGCGGGCAGAGCAGGGGGATCGGGTGCATCTCGGCCGTCCACGCGCCCCGCGGCGGGCGGCTCCCGGGCCCGCGTGGCCTCCTCATCCACCAGTGTGCCGCGCCCGGGTGCTCAGCGCTGGGCGGGCGGTGCGGGGTGCACGGGAACGGCGACCAGGACGGCCGAGCCGGAGTGCACCTCGAAGCGGGCGATCGCCGACGGGGCCAGTCCGGTGCCGCCGCCGGTGCGCAGTTCGGTGCGGCCGCCGTAGCCGGTGGCGGGGACGGCCCAGCTGGTGACGGTCTGCCGCGATCCGTCCGTACCGACGGCGACCAGGCTGCAACTCTGCGGGCCCGACACGTGGCCGAGGTCGAGGCTGATCCGGCTGCCCCAGGCGGCCGGGTCGACGCCGACCGTGGCGGACACTCCGGTGTTCGCGTCGGTGGCACTGAACTGCTGGGCCGCGACGGCGACTTGGGGCCCTTCGGTGAGCGCCCAGGTGACCGCGGGCCCGCCCAGCGCGAGGATCGCCGCCACCGCGGCCAGCACCAGCCGCCGCACCTTGGCGCGCCGCCGCTCGGTCACCACCTGCCCGACCAGCCGGTCCAGCAGCTCGGGCGGCGGCCCGTCCGGCTCCGCGACGGCCGGGGCGTTCTCCGGGCTTGCGGCGGGCGCGAGTTCGGCCAGCAGCTCGGTGACGGGGCCGAGCCGGGCGGCCTCGGCGATGCAGCGCGGGCAGTGCGCGAGGTGGGCGGCGAACCGGGCCTCCTGTTCGGGTTCGAGCACGCCGAGCAGGTGGGCGGCGAGGTCCTGATGCGGATCCCCGGCCGGACCGAGGTGCTCGTGGGGGGTGGTCATGGTGTCACTCCCCGTTCCTCCAGGGCGAGCCGGAGGGCTCGCAGGGCGTAGTAGAGCCGGGACCGGACGGTGCCGGGCGGGACGCCCAGGACGGCGGCGGCCTCGGTGGCGGTGCGTCCGCGCAGATACGTCTCGGTGATCGCGCTGCGGTGCGCCTCGGACAGCGAGTCGAGCGCGTCAGTGAGGGTCATCAGCCGCAGCACGCGGTCGAGTTCGTCCTCGGCGGGGATCCGTTCCAGTTCGCCGTCGGGGACTTCGCGGGGCCGGGCGCTCTGGCCGCGCCGGCTGTCGATGACGATCCGCCGGGCGACGGTGGCCAGCCAGGGCCGCAGGCTGCGGCGGTCGGTGTCGAGCCGGTCCAGGTGCCGCCAGGCGCGGACCAGGGTCTCCTGGACGACGTCCTCGGCGCGTTGGCGGTCGCCGCCGACCAAGTGCAGCACCATCCCGTACAGCGGGCGCGCGTGCTCGCGGTACAGGAGGCGCATCAGCCGGTCCTCGGCGGCGGGACCGGTGGGGCCCGCGGGACGGGTCCGGCCGGTCGCGGCGCCGTCGTGACCGGTGGTGCGGGGGTGCTCGGCCACGGCGCCATCCTCGCGCGGGTGCCGGTGCGGGTCGATCCGGGACGGCGGGTGCGGGGCGCGCGGCTGCCGGTGCGGGGCGCGCGGCGGGCCGGGGTTCTCAAGTCCGGCCCGGCCGGTGTCGATAATCGTGCCAGGGGTGCGGCGCGGGCGCCCGCGCCGCACTCCCTCGGCTCCGGCCGCCATTCCCGGGCCCGATCAGTACCCGCCGCCGGACGGCATGCTCGGCCCGGAGCCGGACATCGGCATCGCCTTGTCGCCGGTCGGGGTGGTCGCCCACCAGGTGCCGCCGACGCCCTGGCCGTTGGTCTGGCCGGGCTTGGTGTCGGGGGTGTAGCGGTACAACGGCCAGCCGTTCAGGGTGACTTGATGGGTGCCGTCGGGGCGGGTGACGGTGGAGACCAGCTTGGCGTCGATGCCCTTGAGCGCGGGCGCGCCGCTGCCGGTGGTGAGTTCGGGCGGCCAGAGGGTGGCACAGTCGCCGGTGCAGTGCGAGGCCGACGGGTTGTTGGTGTCCTGGTCGAAGCGGTACAGGGTGAATCCCTGCCCGTCGGTGACCAGGGTGCCGAGGGTGCCGTTGTGCTCGGTCATCAGCGTGGTCTGGGCCTGGCTGCCGCTGTGCATGGTGGTGGAGGAGCTGCTGCCGCCGCCACTGCTGCCGCAGCCGGCGATCAGTGCGGCGGCGGCCAGGGCACCGGCGGCGAGCATGGTGACGCGGCGGGCGCTGGGGGCCGTTCGGCCGGTGGTGGTCATGGGCTTTCTCCCGTCCGGGAGGGGGCGGTCGGCCGGGCCGCCGGATTGCCGGGCCCGGGGTTCGACCGGTTCGCCCGGGGGTACGTACGGCAGGTCCCGAACGTTCAGCGGAAGTCGGGCGCCCGGAATAGTTCCGCAGGTGGCGGGGTTGTGGCGGGCGTGGGTCCGAGACCGGGCCCGCTTCGGAGAGACCCGGCTGTGGAAGGCAGGTGGCGGCGATGAGCACGGTGGAACTGACCAAGGACAACTTCGACGAGGTGGTCCAGGGTGAGGACGGCAAGGGGTTCGTCCTGATCGACTTCTGGGCGGCCTGGTGCGGTCCCTGCCGCCAGTTCGCGCCGGTCTTCGAGCGGGCCGCCGAGAAGCACACGGACATCACCTTCGCGAAGGTGGACACCGAGGCGCAGCAGGAGCTCGCGGCGGCGTTCGAGATCCGGTCGATCCCGACGCTGGCGATCATCCGCGAGGGTGTCCTGGTCTTCGCCCAGCCGGGCGCGCTCCCCGAGGCGGCCCTGGAAGATCTGATCGGCCAGGCCCGCAAGCTCGACATGGCCGAGGTGCACGCGGGCGTGGCGGCGCAGAACGCCGCGAAGAACTGACGCGCACCGCAGGCCGGTTGACGGCTTGACGCCACGGAAGGGGCGCCGGGAATCTCCCGGCGCCCCTTCGTCGTGCCCGCATCCGTCGCGCTTCCGCCGTATCCGCCGCGTTTCGCGTGGCGTGCTTCGCGTGGCGTGCTTCGCGTGGCGTGCTTCGCGTGGGCAGCGCAAAGGCCCGCCGGGCGGCTCGGAAGCCGCTCGGCGGGCCGTGCGGGTGGGCTCAGCCGAGGGTGGGCTCAGTTGAGCGTGGCGTTCATCTCCCACTGGAGCAGCTCGGCCCCGTCCGGCCCGGCGGTGACCCGCTGGCCCTCGGCGCCGGTGATGCGCAGGGCGTCGCCCTCGTGCAGCAGTCCGGCGCCTTCGACGGCGGCCTCGCCGCGTGCCACGTAGAGGTGGACGAACGGGGCGGTGGCGAGTTCCAGCGTCTCGTTCGGGCGGACCCGGGCGACGTGCAGCGCGGCGTGCTTCTGCCGGATGCCGATCGCCCGCTGGTTGGCGTGCTTGCCCATGCCGGACGCGAGGGTGGTCCAACCGCCCTGGGCGAGCTGGTCGTTGATGTCGAGCTGCTCGTAGCCGGGGACGATTCCGGCGGTGTCCGGGATGGTCCACATCTGGATGAAGCGGACCGGGTTCTGGTGCTGCGGCTCGCCGGTGATCGTCCAGGAGTCGTTCTTCTCGCTGTGCAGGATGCCGGTGCCGGCGCTCATCCGCTGGGCGAGGCCCGGGTAGATGACGCCGTTGTGGCCTTCGGAGTCCTGGTGGACCAGGCCGCCGTCGAGCACCCAGGTGATGATCTCCATGTCCCGGTGCGGGTGGGTGTCGAAGCCGGTGCCGGGGGCGACGATGTCGTCGTTGGAGACCAGCAGCAGGCCGAAGTGGGTGTTGGCCGGGTCCCAGTGGCGGGAGAACGAGAAGGAGTGCTTGGAGTCCAGCCAGCCGGCGCGGGTGTGGAAGCGCTGGTCGGCGCGGCGCAGGTCGATCGTGGATGCCATCGGGTCCTCCTCCGTCGGGGTGTTGTTGAATCGTAAACCATTCTCCGGCTCGGTGCATTCCGCCACGCCCCGGCCGCCGGTCGCGGCGCGCTGCCGTGCGACTGTCGGACCCCCGGAGGAGACTGCTGCGGGACCGTGCACAACCGAGTTCCGGATGGTTCACGATGAGCGACGTACGGGATGTCCTGCTGGCCGTCGGCACGCAGAAGGGCCTTTTCCTGGGCCGCAGTTCGGGCCGCGAGAAGTGGGAGTTCAGCGGCCCGCACTTCCAGATGAACGCGATCTACTCGGTGGGCATCGACCGCCGGGGCGGGCGCACCCGGCTGCTGGTGGGGGCGGACAGCAGCCACTGGGGCCCGTCGGTGTGGTGGTCGGACGATCTCGGCGTCACCTGGCAGGAGCCGTCCAGGCCGGCGGTGCGCTTCCCCGAGCGGACGGGCGCCTCGCTGGAGCGGGTGTGGCAGTTGCAGCCGGCCGGCGAGGAGGCGCCGGGGGTGGTGTACGCGGGCACCGAGCCGGCCGCGCTGTTCCGCTCCACCGACGGCGGCGAGTCCTTCTCCCTGGTCGACGCGCTGTGGGACCACCCTCAGCGCGAGCACTGGGGCGCCGGTTTCGGCGGCCAGGGCATGCACACCGTGGTCACCGATCCCCGCGACGCGGACGTGCTGGCGGTCGCGGTCTCCTCCGGCGGCGTCTACCGCACCACCGACGGCGGGCGCAGCTGGGAGCCGTCCAACACCGGGATCCGGGCGGACTTCCTGCCGGACCGCTTCCCCGAGTACGGCCAGTGCGTGCACAAGATGGCCCGGGACGCGGGCGATCCCGACCGGCTGTACCTGCAGAACCACGGCGGGGTGTATCGCAGCGACGACACCGGCCGGACCTGGGAGTCGATCTCCGGCGGCCTGCCCGCCGACTTCGGTTTCAGCGTGGCCGCCCACCCGCACACCCCGGGCACCGCGTACCTGTTCCCGCTGGACGCCGACTACGCCCGCCTGCCGGTGGAGCGCCGCTGCCGGGTCTTCCGCACCACCGACGCGGGCGAGACCTGGCAGCCGCTGGAGACCGGCCTGCCGCACGAGAACCACTACGGCGTCGTCCTGCGCGACGCCCTGTGCACCGACGACGCCGAGCCGGCGGGCGTCTACTTCGGCAACCGCAACGGCGAGGTGTACGGCTCGGCGGACGGCGGCGAGAGCTGGTCGCTGCTCACCGCGCACCTGCCGGACGTGCTCTGCGTGCGCGCCGCGACCATCTGACCGATCGATCAGGCGTCGGCGGCGCGCAGGCGGTCGGCGACGGTGCCGAGGCTGTCGGCCAGGGCGGCCAGCTGCTGCGGGGTGAGCACGTCGATCAGCGTGTCGCGGACAGCCGCGACATGCCCCGGCGCGGCGGCCCGGAGCGTCCGCCAGCCCTGCTCGGTGAGTTCGGCGAACACGCCGCGCACGTCGCTGGGGCAGGAGCGGCGGCCGACCAGTCCGGCCTTCTCCAGCTGGGTGACCTGATAGGTCAGGCCGCTCTTGGAGGTGACCAGCCGGTCGGCCAGGTCGGTCATCCGCAACGAGCCGCCGGGGGCGGCGGACAGCTGCACCAGGATCTCGTACTGGGTGTGCGACAGCCCCGCGTCGTCCTTGAGCTGACGCTCCAGTCGGCGGGCGACCAGGTTGGTGGCCTCGACGAATCCGCGCCAGGCGGCCATCTCGGTCTCGTCGAGCCAGCGGGGTTCGTCCATGCCTCGCATCCTACTCCGGTTGTTCAAATTTGAACTCAGGTGTACTGTCGAAAGCGTGGTTCAAATTTGAACCACACCCGGACGGCACGCACCAAGCCAGGAGGACGGACCCATGAGCACCGCCACCACCGAGCGCATGCCCGCTCTCTACCTCTCGCACGGCGCGCCCCCGCTCGCCGACGACCCGATCTGGCCCGGCCAGCTCGCCGCCTGGTCCGCCGACCTGCCCCGCCCCAAGGCGATCCTGATGGTCTCCGCGCACTGGGAGGAGGCACCGCTGGCGATCGGCGCGGTGCGGACCATCCCCCTGGTGTACGACTTCTGGGGCTTCCCCGAGCACTACTACCAGGTCCGGTACGCCGCCCCCGGCGCGCCCGAACTCGCCGACTCCGTCCGCAAGTTGCTGCGCACCGCCGGCACCCCCGTGCAGGACGTGCCGGACCGGGGCCTCGACCACGGCGCGTACGTCCCGCTGGTCGAGATGTACCCCGGCGCCGACATCCCCGTCCTGCAGATCTCGCTGCCCACCCTCGACCCGCAGGAACTGCTGGCAATCGGCCGCAAGCTCGCCCCGCTGCGTGACGAGGGCGTCCTGATCGTCGGCTCCGGCTTCTTCACCCACAACCTGCGCGCCCTCTCCCCCGAGGGCCGGATCAGCTCCGTGATGGCCGAGTTCGACGACTGGGGCCGCCGCGCCCTGGAGGCCCGCGACCTCGACGCCCTGCTCGACTTCGAACACAAGGCCCCCGCTGGACGCCTCGCCCACCCCCGCACCGAACACTTCGCCCCGCTCTTCGTCACCCTCGGCGCGGGCGAGGCCGACCTCGGCGAACAGCGCAGCGTCATCGACGGCTTCTGGATGGGCCTGGCCAAGCGCTCGATCCAACTCGGCTGACATACCCACAGGAACATCCACCCGTCGCCCCCCTCTGGCAGGATGACCCGCCGGAGGGGGGTGCACTGTGATCGAGAACCGGGCGCCGCGGTGGTTCCGGGCGCGGTACTGCCTGCTGCTCACCGTCCTGGCCTGGACGGCAAGCGCACTGGCCCTCGTCCCCGCCGACGCGGCCGAGCGCCGGCTCGCCCGCTGCCTGGACAGCCCGGGCGTGCCGATGTGGGCGATGGTGCTCGCGGTCGCCGGGATCGCGCTGAACATCGCCACGATCGGCTGGGCGGTCGCGCAACTCGTCGTGGTGCTGCGCCGCGAGCACCGGCGGGTCAGCACCGGGCACGCCGTACTGGCGGTGGTGCTGCCGCTGTCGCTGCTGGCCGTGGTGCTGCAACTACTGGTACTGACTGCCGTCCACGACGGGCTGGGACCGCACCCGAGCCCCTGCTTCGGCTCCGCCCCGCTGCTGCCCGGCGCTCAGTAGCCGCAGGTGAAGCGCTCGCCGTGGTGGCGGGGCGTCTCCAGTTCGTCCACCAGAGCGGTCGCGAAGTCCGGCAGGGAGATGGTGGACAGGCCGTCCGGGGTGGCGACCAGTTCGTCGGTGGCGGTGCGGTAGGCGCCGGTGCGCTCGCCCGGCAGCAGGCTCTGCGGCGGGCTGAGCACCGTCCAGTCCAGGTCGCTGACGGTGCGCAGGTACTCCAGCGCGCGACCGTGCGCCCGCATCACCTCCAGCTGGCGCGGCGTCACCGACGGATCGTCCCACAGCCGGGTGCCGGCCGGGGTGGTCAGGCTGCCGGCGCTGCCGACAACCAGCAACCTCGGTGCCCGATCGGCGAGTTGACGCAGCCCCGCGACCAGCGCGTGCGCGGCCGGTTCGATCAGCCGCCCCCGGCCCGGACCGTCCCCGCCGCCGACCGCGCTCACCAGTACCTCGACCCCCGCCGCGACCCGCGCCACGTCCGCCGGGTCCAGCACGTCCCCGCGCTCCACGCTGATCGCCAGCCCCTGGTACTCCTCCGGCCGCCGCACCACCGCCGTCACCTGATGCCCCCGCGCCAGCGCCTCGGTCACCACACACCGACCGATCTCCCCGTTGGCCCCGACCACCACCACCCGCATACCCGACCAGCCTCCCGCTCCACCAGCCCGACCCCCCATCAGACCACGACGCCGGCCACCCGACCGGCAACGAAACCCGCTGCGCAACCCGCTGCGCGGGGCCGGGAGCGGGGGCAGGAGCGAGGCCGGGAGCGGGGCGGAGCGGGGCCGGGAACGGGGCGGGGCGGGGGCGCAAACCGCTGCACGGGGCTGGGAACGGGAGCGGGGGCAGGGGCAGCAGCGGGGGCGGGAGCAGCGCAGGAGCACGGGCGGGAGCGGGGCCGGGAACAGCGGCAGGAGCAGGGCTGGGAGCGGGGGCGGGAGCAGGGCCGGGAGCGGGAGCGGGGACGCAAACCGCTGCCCCGGGCCGGAAACCGGGGCGGGAGCGGGGGTGCGGACCGCTCCGCCGGGCAGCAGCGGGAATCCGTCGCGCCCGCAGGGCCCGCGGGGCCACGGGCGGCGCGCATGGGGGATGGTGCGCCGAGTTGCACGCGGGCCCCGCCGAGGAGCCGCCCCGCCCGCGTCCGGCTGTCGGCGCCGAAGCCCACTCGCTGCGCGGGCCGGTGCGGTCGGGGGTGGCGGGGTAGGAGTGTGGGCACCGGACGGCGAGAGGGGTGGCGGGTGGACGGGCTGGTGGCGGATCTGATGGCCGAGGGGGCGGAACTGGACTCCCTGGTGGCGGAGTTGGGGGCGGCAGGGTGGGAAGTGGGGACACCGGCGGCGGGGTGGACGGTGGCGCACCAGGTGTCGCATCTGGCGTGGACGGACCGGTGGACGCTGCTCGCGGCGCGGGACCCGGAGGGGTTCGCGGCCGCGCTGGAGCGGGAGTTCGCGGACGGGATGGCGGCGGTGGACCAAGGGGCGGCGGAGGGGGTCGGCGAGGAGCCGACCGCGTTGCTGGAGCGCTGGCGCGCGGGCCGGGCCGAGGTGGCCCGGGTGCTGGCGAAGGTGCCGGAGGACGTGCGGTTGCCGTGGTTCGGACCGCCGATGAAGGCCCGGTCGATGCTGACGGCCCGTTTGATGGAGACCTGGGCGCACGGGCAGGACGTCGCGGACGCGCTCGGCGTGGACCGCACCCCCACCGACCGTCTGCGGCACATCGCCCATCTGGGCGTCCGCACCGTCGGCTTCGCGTTCGCCGCGCACGGCCTGCCCGCCCCCACCGACCCGATCCGCTTCGAACTCCGCTCCCCCGGGGGCCAGTTGTGGACGTGGGGCGAGGAGGACGCCGACGACCGGGTGTCCGGCCCGGCGCTGGACTTCTGCCTGCTGGTCACCCAGCGCCGTCACCGCGACGACCTCGCCCTGACCGTCGAGGGCGACATCGCCCGTGCCTGGCTGCCGTACGCCCAGGCGTTCGCGGGGCCGCCCGGCGAGGGGCGCGAACCGCTGCGGTGAGGCCGACTCGACGGCTGGTCAGTTCCCTTCGAGACAGGCCGGCCCACCGGGCGTCGATGTGTAACTGCCCGAACCGCTGACCGTGAGCAGATCGATGTTGTGCGAGCCGCCAGGGCCGTAACCGAGCTCGGTGATGCGCCGGCACAGGGCCCGAGCCTGGTCCCGGGTGGTGTCGTCCGCGACGTGGACCTGGACGGTGTACGAAGCGCGGCCGGTGACGGACGTCTCGGCCGGCATGGAGGAGTAGGTGCCCTCGGCAACGTGCGGCAGGCAGCGAATCTCGTCCGGGAGCGGGCCCGCTCAACCGCCCATCCAGCTCTCGGTGGGGCTGGGCGCCACGCTGCAGGCGGGCCCGGGCCCGATCGGGCACACACCGTACCGGTGCCGGCAAACGCTTTCCGAAGCCGGTCCGGAGATCGCTGCCGGGCCGTCAGACACCGCCGGGGCCCGACGCGGCAACCGGTCAGGGCCGGCAGGCGGGCAGGCCGGGCAGTGACCTGTAGGTGGCGGGTCCTCTGACGGTGAGCACGTCGATGTGGTGCTCGCCGCCGGGGGTGTACCCGAGTGCGGTGATGCGCAGGCACAGCGCCCGGGTCTGGTCGCGGGTGGTGCCGTCCGTGACATCGACCGTCAGGGTGGTCGCGCCTGGGCGGGTTGAGGAGAGGTCGGTCGGCAGGTAGGAGTAGATGCCCCCGAGCACGTGCGGCAGGCAGCGGATCTCGTCCGGGAGCGGGCCCGACCAGCTGCCCTCCGCGCTCATGGTGGGGCTGGGTTCGGCGCTGCAGGCGGGCCCGGGAGCGGCAGTGCCGACGGGGGCGGCCTGCTGCTTGTCGGCGGTGCAGCCGGTGACGGCGAGAGCGGCTGCGGCGAGGGTGACGGCGAGACGTCCGGACATGGCCTCTCCTCCACGGTCGGGGTACACACCGTACCGGCGTCGATGAGCGCGCACAGCAGGTCGAGACGACCTGACGTACCGTCAAATGCCAAGCCGCAGCGGCGAGATGCGCGTCGCGACCAGATTCGTCGCGCCATGGGTGCGTTCGACGGTGCCGTGGATGAGCAGGCCGGCGCGTTCCAGGACGGTGCGGCGGTGGGCCTCCCACACGGGGCGGTTGCAGATGACGTTGATCAGGCCGGTCTCGTCCTCCAGGCTGAGGAAGAGGACGCCGCCGGCGGTGGGTGGGCGTTGGCGGTGGGTGACCAGGGCGCCGATCACCACGGGGGTGCCGGGCGGGACGTGCTGGAGCTGGGCGGCGGTGACGGCGCCGGAGCGGTGCAGGGCCTCGCGCAGGTGTTGGACGGGGTGGCTGGTGGCGGAGCTGCCGGTGGCCCACAGGTCGGCGATGGTCTCCTCGACGGGGGTCATCGCGGGCAGTGGCGGGGCGTCGGCGCCGGGGAGGGTGCCGGGCAGTGAGTCGGGGTCGGTGGCGGCGTACAGGCCGGCCGACCAGAGGGCCTGGCGGCGGCTCAGTCCGAAGCAGGAGAACGCGCCGGCGGTGGCGAGGGCCTCCATGATCGGCCTGGGCAGGGCGGTGCGGCGGGCGAAGTCCTCCAGGTCGGTGTAGGGGCGCCCGGCGGCGATGGTCTCGGCCTGGGCCTGGCCGAGGCCGCGGACCGAGGTGAGGCCGAGCCGGATCGCGGCCTGCGGGGTCCCGGCCGTGAGGGGATGCGGGTAGGACGGGTGCCGCCCGGGTTCCAGGGTGGGGCCGGGGGCGCTGACCGCGACGTCCACCGCGCGCACCCGTACGCCGTGCCGGCGGACGTCGGTGATCAGGCTGAGCGGGGAGTAGAAGCCCATCGGCTGGTTGGCGAGCAGCGCGCAGGTGAACGCCGCCGGGTGGTGGTACTTGAGCCAGGCGCTGGCCCACACCAGGTAGGCGAAGCTGATCGCGTGCGACTCGGGGAAGCCGTAGCTGGAGAAGGCCTCGATCTTGGTGTAGACGTCCTCGGCGGTCTCCGGCGGGATGCCGCGTGCGGCCATGCCTTCCAGCAGGCGGCCGCGCAGCACGGCGACCCGCTCCAGGGAGCGTTTGGCGCCCATCGCCTGCCGGAGCCGGTCGGCCTCGTCGGGGCTGAATCCGGCGCAGTCGATGGCGAGTTGCATCATCTGTTCCTGGAACAGCGGGACGCCGAGGGTCTTGGCGAGGGCGCGTTCCATGCTGGGGTGCGGGATCTCGACGGGTTCGACGCCGTCGCGGCGGCGCAGGTAGGGGTGGACGGAGCCGCCCTGGATCGGGCCGGGGCGGATCAGTGCGACCTCGACCACCAGGTCGTAGAAGTGCTGGGGTTTGAGCCGGGGCAGGGTGGCCATCTGGGCGCGCGACTCGACCTGGAACACACCGACGGTGTCGGCCCGGCAGAGCATCTCGTAGACCTTGGGGTCGTGTTTGGGGATGGTGGCGAGGTCGAGCCGCTCGCCGTAGTGCTGTTCGATCAGGTCGCAGGCGTCGTGCAGGGCGGCGAGCATGCCGAGGCCGAGCAGGTCGATCTTGACGAGTCCGGCGCCGGCGGTGGAGTCCTTGTCCCACTGGAGGACGGAGCGGCCCGGCATCCGGGCCCATTCGGTGGGGCAGATCTCGCCGACGGGTTCCCGGGTGAGCACCATGCCGCCGGAGTGGATGCCCAAGTGGCGTGGCAGGCCGTGGAGTTGGCTGCCGAGGTCGAGGACGTCGGCGGGGATCACGGCGTCGTCCTGGACGGTACCGTGGAACTCGACCTGCCGGGTGAAGGCGTCCACCTGCTCGGACGGGTAGCCGAGCGCCCGCGCGGCGTCGCGCAGCGCGAGCCGGGGCCGGTAGGTGATGACGTTGGCGACCTGGGCGGCGTGGGCGCGGCCGTAGCGCCCGTACACGTACTGGATGACCTCCTCGCGGCGGCGGTTCTCGATGTCGAGGTCGATGTCGGGCGGCCCGTCGCGGGCCACGCTGAGGAAGCGTTCGAACAGCAGGCCGTAGTGGACGGGATCGACGGCGGTGATGCCGAGGGCGTAGCAGACGGCGGAGTTGGCGGCGGAGCCGCGGCCCTGGCACCAGATGTTCTCGCGGCGGCAGAAGTCGACGATGTCGTGGACGATCAGGAAGTACCCGGCGAGGTCGCGGGTCTCGATCACGTCGAGTTCGCGGGCGAGTTGGCGGCGGGCCTTGTCGTTGCCGGGGTCGAAGCGCCGCGGTCCGGCCTCGGCGACCAGGGCGCGCAGATGGCTGCTCTCGGTGCGGCCGTCGGGGACGGGGTAGCCGGGCAGTCGCGGGTCGAGGGTGGAGAAGTCGAAGGCGCAGGCCCGGGCGAGGTCGACGGTGGCCTGCTGGACGCCGGGGAACCTGCGCAGCCGGTTCGCCATCTCCCGCCCGGAGCGCAGGTGCGCGGTGCCGGCGGCCATGGTGTACGGGGCGGCCTGCTCCAGGGTGCGGCGTTCGTGCAGGGCGGCCAGGGTCTGGGCGAGCCGGCCCTGCGCGGGCGCGGCGTGGTGGACGTTGTTGGTGGCGACCAGCGGCAGCGCGGTGCGGGCGGCGAGGGCGGCGAGGCGGTCGTTGCGCAGATCGTCGCCGGGCAGCCGGTGGTCGGTCAGTTCGACGTACACGTTCTGCGGCCCGAACGCCTCGGTGAGGGTGCGGAGTTGCTGTTCGGCGGCGTCCTCGCCGGCGGTCTCCAGGGCGTGCCGGACCCGGCCGCGACGGCAGCCGGAAAGCACCGCCCAGTGGCCGTGGTGGGCGTCGGCGAGCTCCTCGAACGCGTAGCGCGGGTTGTTCTTGGCGCCGCCGCGCAGTTGGGCGGCGCTGATCGCGGCGGACAGCCGCCGGTAGCCCTCCGGGTCGCGGGCCAGCACCAGCAGGTGGTCCTCCGGGCCGAGGGTGAGTTCGGCGCCGAACACGGTGCGGATGCCGGTGCCCTTGGCGGCCTCGGCCAGCCGGACCGCCCCGTAGAACCCGTCGTGGTCGGTGATCGCCACCGTCTCGATTCCCAACGCGACTGCCTCGTCGAGCAGTTGCTCCGGATCGCTGGCGCCGTCGAGGAAGCTGAACGCCGAATGGACGTGCAGCTCGGCCCACGGGACGGCGCCCTTCGGCGGCGCGGGCCGGGGGCGTTCGGGCTCCTCGGGGGCGTGCGGAACGGGGGTGCCCGCGCCGGACATCCGGCGTTGCAGCTCCGTCCAGGGGAGCGAGGGGTGGCTGGTGAATCCCATCGCGGGTGGTGCTCCGGTCTCGGGGTGGTCGGTGCGGGCGCTCCCCCCGAGCGCGCATGAACTGATGTTCCGTCAACTTCGTTCAGTCGTATGCTCCTTCGACGTACCAGCGGCCGCCCTCCACGGTGAGCAGCAGGGCGCGGCCGCCCTCCACCGCGACCTGGAACCTGGCCCGGCGGCGGGCGGTGCGCGGGTCCCACCAGCGTTCGACGGCCGGCCACGGGCCGGTCCAGCCGAGCACTTCGAGGGTGCGTCCGTGCAGCTCGACCCGGTCCGGCGGGGCGGACACCTCGGCGCGGCCGTCCACCGCGACGGGCTGCCCGTCGCGGTCCAGCACCAGCACCGGCACCGGGTCGGGCGGCACCACGGACGGCGACGGGTCGGTGAGTCGGCCCGGCCAGGGCGCGTCCGCTTTTGTGCTCTCGCGGAGTTCGGCGCTCTCGCGGAGTTCCGCCTCGTCCCACGGCAGTCGCGCCTGCTGCTCGCCGGGGGCCCGGCCACCCTCGGGGGCGCCGCGCCGCAGCCCGGCGTAGCCCAGCAGCGACTGCACCCGGGCCACCGCCCGCTCCACCCGGTCCTCCGCGACCGCCTCGCCCCACAGCGCCAACTGCCGTCCCCGGTCCGGGAACAGGCCGTCCGGGACGAGACGCAGCGCGGTGAACGCGCCGTCCGCATCGGTGAAGGTGCCGGTGGACTGCCAGGCGTTCAACTGCCAGCGGATCCGCTCGGCGAGAGCCGCCGCCGTCAGCCGTCCCTCGTGCTGCCACAGCCGGGCGACGGTACGGCCGCCCTCGCAGGACACCTCGACCGCCACGCGCTGGCAGGCCAGGCCGACCTCGGCCAGCCGGGCATGCAGACGCTCCGCGAGGGTGCGGCCGACGAACACCAGGGGCTCCGCCAACTCCTCAGGCGGGTCGAAGAGTTGCTCGACCGCGAGGTCCAGGCCCTGGTCCTTGGGGGCCAGCGGACGCGGGTCCAGCCCCCGGGCCTGCCGATGCGCGGCGCTCCCGATCGGGCCGAACCGGTTCGCCACCATGTCCGCGGCCAACTCCGCGAACGCCCCCACCGTCTCCACGCCCAGCCGGTGCAACAGCTCCGCCAACTCCGGCTCGCCCAGCGTCGCCACCGGGTACGGCGCGAGGAACTCCGGCGTCCGCCCGGCCGGCACCAGCAGCTCCGCGCGGGCCGCCAGCACGGCGGCGAACAGGCCGTCGGCGACACCGAGAAGGCCGCGAGGGGGTTCCGGCTGCGGCTGCGGCTGCGGCTGCGGCTGCGGCTGCGGCTGCGGCTGCGATGGTGGTTCCGGCGTGGACTTCGGCGTGGGCTTCGGGGCGGGCTTCGGGGCGGCGGGGGTGACCAGGGCGAGCGGGGCGGGGGCGTGCGGCGGGGTGGGCTCGGCGGAGCCGCCATCGATCACCGTGAGCGGGGGACGCGAAGCCTCCTGCTCGGTGAACACCTCGTTCACCCAAGCGGGTTCGGTCTCGTCGGCCAGCTCGTCGGTGGGCTCCTCCGGCACGGTGACCGGCCAGGTCAGGGCCAGGACGGCGGCAACCGCGTCCCGGATCCCGACCGTGAGCGCCTCCTCACCGCCGAAGTACCGGGCCGGGCCCTTCACCGGGATCGCACACAGCCCCGGCCGGAGCACCTCCACCCGCGGCGTGAACGCCTCCACCGCCGCGACCACCGGCTCGAACCGGCGCGCCTCCGCCTCCTCGTCCCGCTCACGCAGCCGCAACTCCGGGCAGAACCGCTGCGCCAACCGCAACGGCTGCCCACGGCGAACCCCCGCCGCCCGGGCCGTCTCCGAGGACGCCAGCACCCGGCCGCCCTCCACCACCGCCACCGCCCCCGCATCCCCACCCACCGGCGCGGTCGCGACCAACGGCCAGTCCGGACACCACACCACCAGCACCCGCTGCGCCGCCGGCCCCCACCCCGCACCCCCCTCCCGCGCGGTACCCCACAACGGCCCGCCGCCACCACGGCTCACGGACGACGCCGGCTTACGAATCGGATTGGGGTGCTTCATGGCTGGTCACTCGGAGAGAATCGGCGGAACGGAGAACGGGATCAGCGAACGGTCAGGAACACCCCCCAAAGCCGGGGGGCACCCGCCTGCACCACAGTCCGGACCCGAGGGGCCGCATCGGCGGAGGCGGCGGCCCAAGACGGCGAAAACGCCGTCGGCACTCCGCCCAGCCCACCGCACGGCGACCGCCGGGCCCACAGGCAAGGGACAGGGCGACGCAACGAGGACCGCAGGCCGGGGCTGCAAGCGCGTGCGCGCGGCGGCGGGACGGGACAGCGAAGCGCCCGGACCGTCGGGTGACCGACCACCACAACCCACACCCAGCTCGCCGTACGACGACCGCCAGGCCGACAGGCAAAGCCCAGGGGGACGCAACAGGCACCGCAGGCCGGAGCCGAAAGCGCGCGCCCGCGGCGGCGGGCCGGGACGGCGAAGCGCCATCGGCGACCCGCCCGGACCGCCCGGCGACCAACCACCACAACCCACCCAGCCCCCGGCACCGCCCAACTCGCCGCACGACGACCGCCGGACCGGCAGGCAAGAGACGGGGCGTCGCAGCCGGGCCGAAAGCGCATGCCCGCGGCGGCGAAGCGCCGTCGGCGACGTGGTGACCACCCAGGCTCGTTCGCCGCGAACCCGCTCGCCCGTGGCACCCGGTGGGGCCGCCCGCGTGACCACCGGGTCGGCGAACCGGGGCCGAACGGCAGCGACGGAAAAGACAGGTCGGCGCCGGGTGAAACCGTTGACACCGTGGGCCGTCGTTGCCGAAACCGAACAGCCACGGCAGGCCGGGAGGGTGCGGGGCCGGACCGGCTGGGTGTCGGTGGAGGGAGCGGAGCCGAAGGGAGGCGCATCTCAGACCGCCTCCAGGGCGGGCCGGGTGAGTGCGGGTTCGGCGGGGGCGAGGGGGCGGGCGGTGCCGGTGGCGTCGGGGAGCCAGAGGTGGGCGGTGCGGGGGCGGGTGGCGGTGCCGCGGCCTTCGGCGACGGCTTCGACCTGGCGGCCGGTGAGTTGGCCGTGGCCGTCGCCGAGGCCGAACCAGCGGCCGGTGCGGATGCTGAGGCGTTGGGTGGCGCCGGGCCAGGGGCCGGCGACCAGCAGGGCGCAGCGGGTGCGGCGCAGGACGGCGGTGAGGCGGGCGGCGAGGGTGGGGGCGACCGGGCCGGTGGGGCGCAGCAGGATCAGGCCGACGGCGCCGGCGAGGGCGGCGACCACGTCGGGCCAGTGCGGTCCGGGGTGGTCGGCGAGCAGCAGGCGGCGCAGGTCGTAGCCGTAGCCGACGGCGGCGGCCAGTCCGAGTTCGGGGAGTCCGACGGCGGCGGCCCAGGCGGCGTCGCCGGTCTGTTCGGTGAAGGCGCCGGCGCCGAGGGCGAGCAGCAGTCCGGTGTCGCCGGTGACGGAGACGGCGGTGCCGGGGCGCAGTCCGCCGCCGGGGAGCAGTGGGGCGAGGGCGGGGAGGACGGGCAGCAGTTCGGGTTCGGCGATGGTCGGCGTCGGCAGGGCGGGGGCCGGAATGCCGGGCCGCAGCGGGACGACGACCGTTCGATCGCGTTCGAGCGTTCGAGCACGGTCGGCCGCCCGAGCGGGGGCAAAGTGGGCGAAATCGCCCGTCCCGGACGGGTCGATCGATTCTGGTTCGAACATGTGCACGACTCCAGCATCGAACACTCGTTCGTAAATATTCAAGTCCGGGAATCTGACTGAGCTGCAGAAACACCCGCCCGGCAACCCTCGGTGACCACCCACGCCAAGGTCCGGCCGGGGTTCAGCGGACGCCGCTCGGGCGGAACTGGATGCTGATCCGCGGGCCGACCGCGCCGGTGCTCTTCGGGATGGCGTGCTCCCAGGTGCGCTGGCAGGAGCCGCCCATCACCAGCAGGTCGCCGTGTCCGAGCGAGCGGCGCACCGTCGGGCCGCCGCCGGCCAGGGGGCGCAGCAGCAGGGGGCGGGCCTGGCCGACCGAGAGGATGGCGACCATGGTGTCCTCGCGGTCGCCGCGGCCGATCCGGTCGCCGTGCCAGGCGACGCTGTCCCGGCCGTCGCGGTAGAGGCAGAGCCCGGCGGTGGCGAACGGTTCGCCGAGCTCCGTCCGGTAGTGGGCGCCGAGCGCGTCCCGGGCCTCGGCGAGGACGGGGTCGGGCAGCGTGGCGCCCTCGCGGTAGAAGGCCAGCAGCCGGGGCACGTCCACCACCCGCTCGTACATCTCGCGTCGTTCCGCCCGCCACGGCACCCCGTCCACCAGGCGTTCGAACAGCGCGTCGGCGCCGCTCAGCCAGCCGGGCAGTACGTCGATCCACGCCCCGTGGCTCAGCACCGTCCGTTCGATCCCGGCGAGTGGGCCGAGGGCGGGTTCCGCCTCCGGGCCGCCGGTGTCGAACAGCGAACCCTGCAGCTGGTACGTCATGCCGTCCAGCGTACGCTCCGTTCGAACATTCGTACGATAGTCGGAGAAGGCGAGGCCGCTGACCGGTTCGGTGCGCCGTCGGAGCGATTTTGACTGTTTGACCTAAATTGCCCGTTTATGAGAGAGAATCGCGGGATCAGTCGTCGTCTGATCCTCAAAACTGTCGCCGGTCTCGCGGCGGCGTCCCACGGGATCCTGACCGCCCAGCGCGCCACGGCTGCGGCCTCGACGTGCTTTCCGCAGCCGGAGGTGTCGGCCCGGGCGGCCGACCCGGCGCCGCAGATCGTCGAACAGACCCTGGACGTCCGCTTCACGGAGCTCTCCGTACCGGGCTACGGCCAGGTCACCACCCGCACCTACAACGGGACGATCCCGGGCCCGACCCTGCGCGTGCGCGGCGGGGACACCCTGCGGCTCACACACATCAACGGCCTGCCGCCCAACCGGCCCTTCCACGGCGACCACAACACGCCGCACCACGCCAACAGCTTCAACCTGCACACCCACGGGATGCACGTCTCCCCGTCCGGGCACGCCGACAACATCCAGCGGGTGTTCGCGCCGCGCACCGCCACCGAAGTGGCCCTCGGCGCAGCGGAACCGCGGTACACGAGCACCATCCACATCCCGGCCGACCACCCCGCCGGCACCTACTGGTACCACCCGCACCTGCACGGAGCCACCGCCGAACAGATCGTCGGAGGAATGGCCGGGGTGATCATCGTCGAGGGCGACATCGACGAGGTGCCGGAGATCGAGGCGGCCGAGGACATCGTCGTCTGCATCAGCGAGCTCAAGTTCGACGACGGCGAAGTCCCCGCCTTCACCTCGGGCAACTGGGTGACCGACATTCCGTCCACCTTCGCCGTCAACGGCGCCGTCAACCCGACCATCACGCTGCGCCAGGGCGAGGTCCAGCGCTGGCGGCTGGTCGCCGCGACCGCCTTCACCGGCCTGCACCTGCGGATCTCCGGGGAGTGCGAAGACCTGACGATGCACCAGATCGCCCAGGACGGCATCAGCTTCGCCGCGCCGGTCGCCCACGACGTGGTGCACCTGGCCATGGGCAACCGCGCCGACGTCCTGGTCCGCGGCGACAGGCCCGGCCAGTACCGGCTGCTGGCCGACGGAGTGCCCGAGCCGCTGATGACGGTCGAGGTCGCGGATGAGCCCGTCGAACCGCCGATGGAACTGCCGACCTCCCTACCCCTCGGCAGGCCGTTCCTCGACGAGAACGACATCACCGACCCCGACGCCGACCGCGAGGTGATCTTCCACGTGGACCCGCGGGTCCTCCCCGGCGCCTTCCCCAACGCCTACCGCATGCTGGGCAGCAACCCCACACCCCCGGCCGACCCCGACGGCGACCTCCGCCGCGACCCCGCCTACGGCCGCTTCGACCCCCACTACGTCAACCACACCCTGCGCCTGGGCACCGTCGAACGCTGGACCGTCCGCACCGACGAAACCCTGCCCGCTCACGCCCACCCCTTCCACCTGCACACCAACCAGATCCTCGTCACCCACCGCAACGGCGAACAACTCGACCCCCCGGTCTGGCACGACACCGTCGCCCTGGCCGGCGGCACCCCCGGCGACTCCGTCACCTTCCTGGTCAAGTACGCCGACTTCACCGGCCACGCCGTCGCCCACTGCCACCAGCTCCACCACGAGGACCTCGGCATGATGCAGACCGTCCACTACGTCGAGGCGTGAGCCGCCGGTCCAACAGGACGCGCACCGGCAGTTGATCGGCCGTCAGCAGGCCTGGCCCCGGCGTCAGAGCTGTTCGAAGTAGAAGCTGCGAATGAAGCAGTCCCGGGGCTGGCCGATCGCGAACAGCACGCAGTCGGTGACGGACTGGGCGGTGAGTACGTCGTCGGCGGTGCGGGAGGCGGTGTCCCAGGCGGGGGCGAGGGGGTCGGCGTCGTCGAAGTCCGGGGGGTAGAGGGCGATCACCCGGATGCCCTCGGGGCGCAGGCGGGCGGAGAGGACGTCGGAGAAACCGGACTGGGCGGCCTTGGCGGCGTAGTAGGCGGGGTGCGAGGCAGAGCGGTGGTTGCGCAGTTCGCCGACCGAGGAGACCAGGTTGACCACGTCGGCGGCGGACGAGGCGCGCAGCAGGGGCAGCAGGTGACGGGTGATCAGGACGGTGCCGGTGGCGCCCGAGGCGATGGTGTCGGCGATCGCGTCGTCGTCGGCGTCCAGCAGGTCGTCGCCGTGCAGGTAGCGGGCCCCGTTGTTGACCAGGACGTCGACCCGGTCGGTGCGGGACGCGACCTCGGCGGCGAAGGCCCGCACCGAGGCGGGGTCGGAGATGTCGCAGGCCAGGCCCTCCGCCTTCGCCCCACTGTCGGCGGCGATCTCCTCGGCCGTCCGCTCGGCCGCGTCCAGCCCGCGTGCCGACACCAGGACCCGCGCCCCCAGTCGCCCGGCCCGGATGGCGAGTGCCCGGCCGGTGCCGCGGCCCGCGCCGGTGATGACCACGGTGCGGCCGGTGAGATCCATGAGCTGACCCTTCGTCCACTTCCCAGTACTGAAGGAAGAATAGGACTGTTGATCGAGAAGGGGGGCGCAATGGCCGGGCGGGGTGCGACAGTCGCGGCGGGGTGCGAGTGCGGGGCCGAGGCGCGGCAGGACGCCGGTCAGGCGGTGATGGGTCCAGGTCCGGACGCGGGGGCGCCAACTCCCCTGCGGGGATCACCTCTTGGGCCGAGTGGCGGTGACCCGGGCGGCTGGGCTGGCGGCCGGGCCGGAGGGCAGCGAGCCGTTGTCGGCAATCCCCCGGCGCAGGGCCGGCCGGATGGTTGGATCAAGGCGGCGGTGTCGCCACGGGCGCCGCCGGACGGAGGGACGAGGACGATGAGCGGCACCGAGCGGGCGGGCAAGCAGGCGGAGGGGCGGCACCTGGCGGACAGTCACGATCTGATCCGGGTGCACGGGGCGCGGGTGAACAATCTGAAGGACGTCAGCGTCGAACTGCCCAAGCGCAGGCTGACGGTGTTCACCGGGGTGTCCGGTTCGGGAAAGAGTTCGCTGGTGTTCGGCACTGTCGCGGCGGAGTCGCAGCGGCTGATCAACGAGACGTACAGCGCGTTCGTGCAGGGGTTCATGCCGACGCTGTCCCGTCCCGAGGTGGATGTGCTGGACGGCCTGACCACGGCGATCATCCTGGACCAGCAGCGGATGGGCGCCGCCCCGCGCTCGACCGTCGGCACCGCGACGGACGCCAACGCGATGCTGCGCATTCTGTTCAGCCGGCTCGGCGACCCGTTCATCGGCCCGCCGCCCGCGTTCTCCTTCAACGTGCCGACGGTGCACGGCTCCGGGGCGATCACGGTGGAGCGCGGCGAGGGCGCGAAGGCCGAGAAGCGGACGTACTCGCGGGCGGGAGGGATGTGCCCGCGCTGCGAGGGGCGGGGCAGCGTCTCGGACATCGACCTGGGGCAGCTGTACGACGACGGGTTGTCGCTGAACGAGGGCGCGCTGACCATCCCCGGGTACAAGCCGGGCGGCTGGAACTACCGGCTGTACACCGAGTCCGGGCTGATCGATCCGGACAAGCCGATCCGCACGTACACCGAGAAGGAGCTGCACGACTTCCTGTACCTGGAGCCGACCAGGATGAAGATCGCGGGCATCAACATGACCTACGAGGGTCTGGTGCTGCGGATCCAGAAGTCGATGCTCAGCAAGGACCGGGCCGCCCTCCAGCCGCACATCCGGGAGTTCGTGGACCGGGCCGTCACCTTCACCACCTGCCCGGACTGCGAGGGCACCCGGCTGAGCGCCGCCGCCCGGTCCTCGAAGATCAAGGGCCTCTCGATCGCCGACGCGTGCGCACTTCAGATCAGTGATCTCGCCGGCTGGGTACGGGAGTTGGACGAGCCGTCGGTGGGGCCGCTGCTGGCCTCGCTGCGGCAGGTGCTGGACTCGTTCACCGAGATCGGCCTCGGCTACCTCTCGCTGGACCGCCCGGCCGGCACGCTCTCGGGCGGCGAGGCGCAGCGGGTGAAGATGATCCGGCACCTGGGATCCTCGCTGACCGACGTCACGTACGTCTTCGACGAGCCGACCACCGGCCTGCACCCGCACGACATCCGGCGGATGAACGACCTGCTGCTGCGGCTGCGCGACAAGGGCAACACGGTGCTGGTGGTGGAGCACAAGCCGGAGACCATCGCGATCGCCGACCACGTGGTGGACCTCGGCCCGGGCGCGGGTTCGGCGGGCGGCACGGTCTGCTTCGAGGGCAGCGTGGACGGGCTGCGCACCAGCGACACCATCACCGGTCGGCACTTCGACGACCGGGCCGCGCTCAAGCCCGAAGTCCGCACCCCCACCGGCGTGTTGGAGATCCGCGGGGCGAGCGCGCACAACCTGCGCGAGGTGGACGTGGACGTGCCGCTGGGCGTGCTGACGGTGGTCACCGGCGTGGCGGGCTCCGGAAAGAGCTCGCTGGTGCACGGCTCGCTGGTCAGCGGCGCGGCACTGAAGGGCGGCGTACCGGAGGGCGTGGTGGCGATCGACCAGAGCCCGATCCGCGGGTCGCGGCGATCGAACCCGGCGACCTACTCCGGCCTGCTGGAGCCGATCCGCAAGGCCTTCGCCAAGGCGAACGGGGTGAAGCCGGCCCTGTTCAGCGCCAACTCCGAAGGCGCCTGCCCGACGTGCAACGGCGCCGGGGTGGTGTACACCGACCTGGCGATGATGGCCACGGTGGCGACGGTCTGCGAGGAGTGCGAGGGCAAGCGCTTCCAGGCCGCGGTGCTGAAGTACCACCTCGGCGGCCGCGACATCGCCGAGGTACTGGCCATGTCCGTCGACGAGGCGGAGTCCTTCTTCTCCACCGGCGAGGCCCGCACCCCCGCCGCACACGCCGTCCTGAAGCGCCTCTTCGACGTCGGCCTCGGCTACCTGACGCTCGGCCAGCCGCTCACCACCCTCTCCGGCGGCGAACGCCAGCGCCTGAAGCTGGCCGCGCAGATGGCCGAGAAGGGCGGCATCTACGTCCTGGACGAACCCACCGCCGGCCTGCACCTCGCCGACGTGGAGCAACTCCTCGGCCTGCTCGACCGGTTGGTCGACTCCGGCAAGTCCGTCATCGTGGTCGAGCACCACCAGGCCGTGATGGCCCACGCCGACTGGATCATCGACCTCGGCCCCGGCGCCGGCCACGACGGCGGCCGCATCGTCTTCCAGGGCACCCCCGCCGCCCTGATCGCCGACCGCACCACCCTCACCGGCCGGCACCTCGCGGAGTACGTCGGCGCGTAGCAGCGCGATATCCGCACGACACGGCGCCCGCTCCGATCAATCCACCTGGTGTTCGCGGGCCCAGGCGCAGGCTGTGTCCAGGACGCCGATCAGCGAGCGGCCCACCTCGGTCAGGGCGTACTCGACGTGCGGCGGGTTGCCGCCGTGGTCGGTGCGGGTCAGCCAGTGGTCGCGTTCCATCGCGCGCAGCGTCTCGGTGAGCACCTTCGGGTTGACGCCGCGCAGTCGGGCCTTGAGTTCGGTGAAGCGGTGCGGCCCGCCCTGAAGGCAACGCAGCACCGCGCCGGACCACTTGTCGCCGACCTGGATCGGCGAGCGGTGCGCGCACTCCCGGAGGTCGAACACGCCTGCCTCGTCAGGGATGGTCATGCGTACGACCATAGCCGCACCTCGGACCCGGTTCCGTTGCGGTAACCGGGGGTGCCCGTCCTACCGTCGGCGACGACACCGAACGCAGCAGGGCACCGAGGAGCAGCCATGAGCAGGATCGTGATTTTCGGCGCAGGCGGACGGGTTGGCCGGGCGGCGGTCGCGGAGGCCGTCCGGCGCGGTCACGCCGTGACGGCGGTGGTCCGCGACCCGGCCAAGTACCCGGAGCTGGAAGGGAGTTCGGGTGTGATGCTGGTGCGCGGCGACGCGACGGACGCGGACGCCGTCGCCCGGGTGGCCGCCGGCCACGACGCGGCGATCAACGCCTCGGTGCGGCTGGACGTCCCCTCCGAGAGCTACTTCAACGCCGCCGCACGGGCTCTGACGGCAGGTCTGAGGCGGGCGGGCGTCGGACGACTGCTGGTGCTGGGCATCGCCACCACCTTGGAGACCGCGCCCGGGGTGCGCGTCATGGACGACCCTCAATTCCCCGAGCAGTACCGGACGTTCTCGCAGGGCCACGTCGCCGAGTTCGACCTCCTCACCGCCGAGGCCGGCGCCCTCGACTGGCTGATGGTCGTCCCGCCCATGGACCTCGCCGCCGACGCCCCCACCACCGGCCAGTACGTCACCGCCGTAGGCACCGTCACCGGCACCGGCCGCATCTCGCATGCCGACCTGGCCCTGGCCCTGCTGGACGAGATCGACACCCCGAAGCACCACGCCGTCCAACTCGCCGTCTCCCACTGACGATCCGCCACCCGGGTCGGGACTCTCACTGCGTTCACGTCGTCCGGAGGACCTGCTCGAACTCGGACCGGCGGCGCTCCTCGTGCCGGAACTCGCGCGGCGCACACCCGTAGGCTTCCCGGAAGGCCCGGCTGAAGTGGGCCTGGTGCCGGAATCCCCAGCGCGTGGCGATGTCGCGGATCGACAGTGCGGCGCTGACCCGCTCGGCGAGATCCCGCCGGGCGTGTTCCAGCCGACGGCTTCGTATCCAGCCGGCCACGCTGGTGCCGTCCTGCTGGAAGAGCCGGTGCAGGTAGCTGAGCGAGATGTGGTGTGCGGAGGCGACCACTGCCGGGGCCAGGTCGACGTCGTGCAGGTTGCGGGTGATGAAGTCCTTGATCCTCAACAGCAGGATCTCCGGTCCGCTGCCGGCCTCCGGGTCGTTCTCGAAGGCCGCGCAGAACAGGGCGGAGGCCACCCCGGTGATGATGGCCGAGAGGCGGGGGCCGTCCGCGGGCCGGTAGGTGTCCGCCTCGTGCGCCAGTTGACGCAGTATCTGGGCGAGCAGGGCCCCGTAGCCGCGATCGGCGGGCAGCAGGCGGACCGCCGGCCTGGCGACGCCACCGCGCGGCAGGGGCAGGCGGGCTCTGGGGATCTCCAGGGCGACGCAGGCGTGGAGTTCGCTGTCGCGGCCGGCCGCCCGCACGCCGACCGGGTGCGATGTGCTCAGCACGTACAGGCTGTTCGCGGGGCAGGTCGTCTCGGAGCCGGCATGGCTGACGTCCACGGATCCCGACAGTGGCAGGAAGATCCGCACGGCTTCCGGGTTCGCGGTGCGGAGGAGGCCAGGGGTGTGACGGCGCCGCCCCGAGGTGAAGGCCATGAACCGCACGACGAGCCCGTCCAGCCGGACGATCCGATGTGTCTCCTCGAAGGTCCCCGCTTCGGTTCCCTGCGGCCGCACAGCAGCGGCGACGCATGGTCGTAAGAGCACGTACCCTCCTGCGGAAGCCGAATTTGGGCGTACACGACAAGCCTGTCCGTGACCCTATCGACCGTCAACAAAGGACGCTCCAAGGATGTGCGCCGGTCCGGACGCTCCAGAAAACTCAGTGGACTGTGCGCCAAAGACAGCGGACGGAGCGGAGCGGGAGGCTGATCCCCTCGATCCGCCGTGGACCGTTCGAGCGGGTCGGGACCCGTGAACCTTCCGTCCCAGGAGGAACCCATGTCCCTCAGCAGGACTCTCAAGGCACTCACCCTCTCTGCCGCGGCCGGTGCGGCACTACTGATGGTCCCCGCCAACGCCCACGCCGCCGGCTACACCCCGCAGTCGGTGTGCGGTTCCAGCTATGCCACGCTGGACAGCTTCAATCTGCCGGGCGGCACGTCGACGGTGTACCTGACGTACAGCAGCGCGACCGGCAACAACTGCGTCGCCACCATCAAGAACACATACGTGGGCACCGCGACCCTGACCGGCGCCTTCCTGACCATCGGCACCAGCCCCAACTGGAAGGTGGACTCGGGCAATTACAAGTACTACGCCGCGACCTACCTGTACGCCCCCGGGCAGTGCGTCTCCTACGGCGGCCAGGACTACAACTCCAACGGCTGGTGGACCAAGGGTCCGTCCTGGTGCCACTGAGCACCTGTCCGGCCCGGTGCGACTGAGCACCCCGGCCCGTCCGGCCGGTTGATCCGGCCGACTGCCGGTACCGGTCTCCGGTACCCGCTCGTGCGGTTCGGTCCGGCTCCCGATCGGCGAGCCGGACCGGCCCGTCCGCCCCGCCGCCCTGACGCCGCTTCTCCGGCGCGGCAACCCCTCCGACCTGCGGATACCACCTAGGGTGGGCGCACCGTCGCAGCCGGAGAGCCCAGGAGGCCGGAGATGCCCGAAGCCGCCGTTCCCCCGCCGCCGCAGGTGTGGCCGACGCTGCGGGCGCGTGATGCCCGGGCGCTGATCGCGTTCCTGGTCGAGGCGTTCGGTTTCGAGGCGACCACGGTGTACGCGGACGGCGACCTGGTGGAGCACGCCGAACTGGCATGGCCGCTCGGCGGCGGTATCATGCTCGGCTCGGCGAAGGAGCCCACCGAAGGCGGGGAGGACCCCTGGCCGCTGCGGCCCGGCACCTTCGGCGCGTACGTGGTCACCGACGATCCGGACGGCCTGTACCGGCGGGCGGTCGGCGCGGGTGCCGAGGTGGCCGCCCCCCTGCACGACACCGACTACGGTTCACGGGACTTCACGGTGCGCGACCCGGAGGGCAACCGCTGGTCGTTCGGCACCTACCGGGGCGAGGCCCGCCACCACTGACGGCGTCGGCCCCCCCCGGCTCGACCGGCCGCTGAGCGACCGGACCCGGGGTTGGCCGGATCCTGTCATATTCCCGGAACCGTCCGGGCAGGGGTTGTAGCCTGGTGGGGTGCTTCTTCTTGTCAGCCGTCGCCACGTGGACCTGGTCCGCGCCACGAGCATGTCCTGTCGACGCTCCGGCTGATCAGCCCCCTCCGCATCCCTCGCCCGTAGCGGCCCACCGACTGCGCCGGGCACCGCCACCCCGGCGCGACCCGCCGCAGCGGCCGGGCCGTTCCCCGTGGACGCGCACCCATGACGATGCAGCACCCCAGGCAGCACCCCACAACAACCCTCCCGGTCATCGACCTCTCGCTCGCCGACGGCGACGCCACCGCGCGGGCCCGGCTCCACCGGGAGCTGCGGGAGGCCGCGACCGGAGTCGGCTTCTTCCAGCTCGTCGGCCACGGCGTGACCGCCGCCGAGACCGCCGGCCTCGGCTCCGCGATGCGCGCCTTCTTCGCCCTCCCCGAGGCCGACCGGCTGGCCGTCAGCAACCTCAACTCCCCGCATTTCCGCGGCTACACCCGCACCGGGGACGAACGCACCGGCGGCAGCCGCGACTGGCGCGACCAGCTCGACATCGGCCCCGAACTGCCGCCGCACGTACCGGCGCCCGGCGAGCCCGCGTACTGGTGGCTGGAGGGGCCCAACCAGTGGCCCGCCGCGCTCCCGGAGCTGCGCACCGCCGCCCTGCACTGGATCGCCCGCCTCGACGGCGTCGCCCGCCGGCTGCTGCACGAGCTCCTCGCCTCGATCGGCGCCCGCCCGGACTTCTACGACGACGCCTTCGCCCCGCATCCCCACCTGCACCTGAAGCTGGTCCGCTACCCGGGCACCGCCCCCGACGGCGCCGCACAGGGCGTCGGCACGCACAAGGACTACGGCTTCATCACCCTGCTCCTGCAGGACACCGTCGGCGGCCTCCAGGTCGAACGCGCCGACGGCACCTTCCTCGACGTCCCCCCGCTGGACGGCGCCTTCGTGGTCAACCTCGGCGAACTCCTCGAAGTCGCCACCGACGGCTACCTCAAGGCCACCAGCCACCGCGTCCTGTCCCCCGCGGGCGCCCGTGAGCGCTTCTCCGTCCCGTTCTTCTACAACCCCCGCCTGGACGCCCACATCGCGCCACTCGACTTCCCGCACGCCCACCACGCCCCGGGCATCACCCAGGACCCGTCGAATCCCCTGCATGCAGACTTCGGCGAGAACGAATTGAAGGGATTCAGCCGCGCCCACCCGGAGGTCACCCGCCGCCACCACGCCGAACTCCTCCCCCTGGGCTGACCGGGGCACCGGCCCGTCCGCCCGGCGGGGCCATGGACCGCCGGGCGAGACCGGTGTCACACTGCTGGTGTCACAGTGGTACTGGTGCGAGGGCTGGGTTGCGATGGGTGGCGGGGAGCCGCGGTTCACGGTGGACGAGCTGGCTGCCCGGGCGGGGGTGACGGTCCGGACGCTGCGGTTCTACGGGGCGAAGGGGCTGCTGCCGCCGCCGGAGCTGGGGCCGCGGCGGGTGGGCCTGTACGGGGCTGAGCACCTGGGGCGGCTGGAGTTGATCGAGGAGTTGCAGCGGCAGGGTCTGACGCTGGCCGCGATCGACCGCTATCTCGCGCAACTGCCCTCGGACATCGGCGAGTTGGACCTGGCGATCCACCGGGCGCTGGTGGCGTCGTGGACGCCGGAGTCGGCCGAGGAGGCCAGCCGGGCGCAGTTGGAGCGCCGGACGGGGCGGGCGCTGTCGGACGCGGATCTGGATTCGCTCGCGGCGATGGGCGCGCTGCACCGCACCGGGGACCCGGACGTGTTCAAGGTGGAGCCGGGGCTGCTGCCGCTGGGCGTGCGGGTGCTGGACGTGCCGATCCCGCTGGAGACGCTGGTGGCGGCCCGGGCGGTGGTGCGGCTGCACAGCCAGGCGACGGCGCACGATCTGCACCGGCTGTTCCGGGACACCGTGTGGCGCCCGTACCGGGAGAGCGGCCCGGATCCCGAAGAGCTGGAGCGGATGCGGGAGTTGACGGACCGGATCCAGCCGATGGTGGTGCAGGCGCTGGTGACGGCCTTCCAGCGCTCGCTCGCGGAGGAGCTGGCCCGCCCGGCGGAGCGGGCGGGCCAGGAGGAGCAGGGTCAGTCGCGGTAGTGGCCGCCGCTCTCGGCGAGGGCGACCAGCGAGGCCGGCGGGGTGAAGCGCTCGCCGTACGCGGCGGCGAGTTCGCGGGCGCGGGCGGTGAAGCCCGCCGGGCCGCCCGGGTAGCCGTTGATGTACTGCAGGACGCCGCCGGTCCAGGCGGGGAAGCCGATGCCGAGGATGGAGCCGATGTTGGCGTCGGCGACCGAGGTCAGCACGTTCTCGTCCAGGCAGCGGACCGAGTCGAGGGCCTCGGAGAAGAGCAGCCGTTCCTTCATGTCCTCGAACGGGATCTCCGCGCCGGGCCGCGCGAAGTGTTCACGAAGGCCGGGCCACAACCGGGTGCGCTTGCCGTCGACGTACTCGTAGAAGCCGGCGCCGCCGCTGCGGCCGGGGCGCTGGAACTCGTCGAGCATCCGGTCCATGACGATCTCGCCGGGGTGCTCGGTCCAGGTGCCGCCGGCCTCCTCGACGGCGCGGCGGGACTCGTTGCGGATCTTGCGCGGCAGGGTGAGGGTCAGCTCGTCCAGCAGCGACAGCACCTTCGCGGGGTACCCGGCCTGCGCGGCGGCCTGCTCGACGGAGGACGGGTCGAGGCCCTCGCCGATCATCGCGACGCCCTCGTTGATGAACTGGCCGATCACCCGGGAGGTGAAGAAGCCGCGCGAGTCGTTGACCACGATCGGGGTCTTGCGGATCTGCCGGACCAGGTCGAAGGCGCGGCCGAGCGCCTCGTCGCCGGTCTGCGGGCCGCGGATGATCTCCACCAGCGGCATCTTGTCGACCGGCGAGAAGAAGTGCAGGCCGATGAAGTCGGCGCTCCGCTCGACACCCTCGGCGAGCAGGCCGATCGGCAGGGTGGAGGTGTTGGAGCAGAGCAGCGCGTCGGGGGCGACCACGTGCTGGATCTCCTGGAACACCTTGTGCTTGAGCTCGGGGTTCTCGAAGACCGCCTCGATGACGGTGTCGCAGCCGGCCAGGTCGGCCGCGTCCGCGGTGGGGGTGATCCGGGCGAGGAACTCGTCGCGCTCCTCGGCGGACAGCCGTCCGCGCTGCACCTGCTTGTCCAACAGGCCCGCGGAGTAGGCCTTTCCGCGTTCGGCGGCCTCCAGCGTGACGTCCTTGAGCAGCACCGTCAGACCGGCCTGCGCGCACGAGTACGCGATGCCCGCGCCCATCATGCCGGCGCCCAGCACCGCGACCTTCGACGCCTTCCGCGCCGGAACCGAACTCGGGCGGGAGGCACCGGAGTTGACGGCCTGCATGTCGAAGAAGAAGGCCTGGATCATGTTCTTGGAGGTGGCCCCGCAGGCCAGCTCGGCGAAGTACCTGGCCTCGATGACGAACGCGGTGTCCACGTCCACCTGCGAGCTCTCCACCGCCGCCGCCAGGATGTTGCGCGGCGCCGGGTAGGGCGCGCCGTTCAGCTGCTTGCGCAGGTTGGCGGGGAAGGCGGGCAGGTTGGCGGCGAGCGCGGGGGTGCTGGGGGTGCCGCCGGGGATCTTGTAGCCCTTGGCGTCCCAGGGCTGCGCGCTGACCGGGTTGGCGGCGATGAAGGCGCGCGCCTGCGCGAGCATCTCCTCGGCGCTGGAGGCGAGTTCGTGCACCAGGCCGTGCTGGAGCGCCTGCGCGGGACGGTACTGGCGGCCCTGCAGCAGGACCTTGAGCAGGGCGTCGGTGATCCCGAGCATCCGCACGGTGCGGACCACTCCGCCGCCGCCGGGCAGCAGGCCGAGGGTGACCTCGGGCAGGCCGATCTTGCTGCCGGGGGCGTCCAGCGCGATCCGGTGGTGGCAGGCGAGGGCGATCTCCAGGCCACCGCCGAGCGCGGCGCCGTTGATCGCGGCGACCACCGGCTTGCCGAGGGTCTCCAGCTTGCGCAGCGCGCGCTTGATCCGCATCGAGTTGGCGAACACCTGCTCGGCGTCGTCCGGCCCGACCGAGGACAGCAGCTTGAGGTCGCCGCCGGCGAAGAAGGTCTTCTTCGCGGAGGTGACGATGACGCCGGTCAACTCCTCGGTGGCGGCGAGGCGTTCGACGGTGGCTTCGAGCGCGTCGGTGAACGCGGCGTTCATGGTGTTGGCGGACTGCGCGGGGTCGTCGAGGACGAGGGTGACCACGCCGTCCTGGTCCTGCTCCCAGCGGATGGGGCTCACGTCGGTCATTGTGTCGAATTCCTTGTTCGGATACGTGAGTGGACGGGTGGTCAGATGCGCTCGATGACGGTGGCGATGCCCATGCCGCCGCCCACGCACAGGGTGGCCAGGCCGTAGCGCAGGTCGCGGCGCTCCAGCTCGTCGATCAGGGTGCCGATCAGCATCGCGCCGGTGGCGCCGAGCGGGTGGCCGAGCGCGATCGCGCCGCCGTTGACGTTCACCTGGTCGTGGCGGAAGCCGAGTTCGCGCATGAAACGGAGCGCGACGGCGGCGAACGCCTCGTTGATCTCCACCAGGTCGATGTCGGCGGCGGTCAGCCCGGCCTTGGCGAGGGCCTTGCGGGTGGCGGGCGCAGGGCCGGTGAGCATGATGGTCGGCTCGGAGCCGGAGACCGCGGCGGAGACGATCCGGGCGCGCGGGGTGAGGCCGTAGCGCTCGCCGATCTCCTTCGAGCCGATCGCGACCAGCGCCGCGCCGTCCACGATGCCGGAGGAGTTGCCCGCGTGGTGCACGTGGTCGATGGACTCCACCCAGTGGTACTTCTGCAGCGCGACCGCGTCGAAACCGCCGAGGTCGCCGATGTCGGCGAAGGACGGCTTGAGGCCGGCCAGCGTCTCCACGGTGGTGCCGGGGCGGATGAACTCGTCGCGGCCGAGCACCACCAGGCCGTTGCGGTCGCGCACCGGGACGACCGAGCGGTCGAACAGGCCGTCCGCCTGCGCCTTGGCGGCGCGGGCCTGCGACTCGGCGGCGAACGCGTCCACGTCGGTGCGGGACAGTCCCTCGATGGTGGCGATCAGGTCGGCGCCGATGCCCTGCGGAACGAAACCGGTCTCGTAGGCGGTCATCGGGTCGGCGAACCAGGCGCCGCCGTCGGAGCCCATCTTCACCCGGGACATCGACTCCACGCCGCCGGCCAGGATCAGGTCCTCCCAGCCCGAACGGACCTTCGCCGCGGCCAGGTTGACGGCCTCCAGACCGGACGCGCAGAAGCGGTTCTCCTGCACGCCGGCGACGGTGTCCGGCAGGCCGGCGGCGATCGCCGCGACCCGGGCGATGTCGGAGCCCTGGTCACCGATCGGGCTGACCACGCCGAGCACGATGTCGTCGATCGCGGCCGGGTCCAGGGTCGGGAAACGGCGGCGCAGTTCGTGGATCAGACCGACCACCAGGTCGATCGGCTTGGTGCCGTGCAGGGAGCCGGTCTGCTTGCCGCGTCCGCGCGGGGTGCGGATCGCGTCGTAGACGTACGCTTCGGTGGTCACGGTGTCGAATGCCTTTCAGACGTGTGGGTCGGCCGGGTCAGCCGAGCAGGGAGCGGCCGACGATCTCTTTCATGATCTCGGTGGTGCCGCCGTAGATGGTCTGGACGCGCCCGTCGGTGAACGCCCGGGCGACCGCGCTGTCACTCATGTAGCCGGAACCGCCGTGCAGTTGCAGACAGCGGTCGGCGGTGCGCTTCTGCAGCTCGGTGGTCCACCACTTGGCCATCGAGGCGTCCACCGGCGTCAGGTTGTACTTGTTGTGCTCCAGCACGCAACGGTCCACGAAGGTCCGGGTGACGGCGCACTCGGTGGCCAGCTCGGCGATCTCGAAACGCACGTGCTGGAGCTTGGCCAGCGGACGGCCGAACGCCGTGCGCTGCTTCACGTACGCCGTGGTCTCCTCCAGCACGTACTCCGCGCCCGCGATCGCCGCGACCGCGATCGCCAGGCGTTCCTGGGCGAGGTTGCGCATCAGGTACAGGAAGCCCTGGTTCTCCTCGCCCAGCAGGTTCGCCTTCGGCACCCGCACGTCCTGGAAGAACAACTCGGCGGTGTCCTGCGCCTTCTGGCCGATCTTGTCGAGGTTGCGGCCGCGCTCGAAGCCCGGCATGCCGCGCTCCACCACCAGCAGGCTCAGGCCGTGCGCGCCACCCTCCGCGGTGGTCTTCGCCACCACCACGACCAGATCGGCCAGGATCCCGTTGGAAATGAAGGTCTTCGCGCCGTTCAGCACATAGTGGTCACCCGCGTCCACGGCCGTGGTGCGGATCGCCTGAAGGTCGGAACCGGTGTCCGGCTCGGTCATCGCGATCGCGCTGATCAACTCACCCGAGCAGAACCCCGGCAGCCAGCGCTGCTTCTGCTCCTCGCTGGCCAGCCCCGTCAGGTACGGGCCGATGATGTCGTTGTGCAGCCCGATCGCCAGGCCGCTGGCGCCGACCCGGGTGAACTCCTCGGCCAGCACCGCCGCGAACCGGAAGTCCGGGCTGCCACCGCCGCCGTACTGCTCGTCCACCGCGATGCCGAGCAGACCGGCCTTTCCGGCGGCCAGCCAGGCCTCACGGTCGACGATGCCCTGCTGCTCCCAGCGGGCGTGGTGCGGGACGACCTCCTTGGCGAGGAAGGCCCGGACGCTCTCGCGGAAGTCCTCGTGTTCCTCGGTGTAGAGCTCGCGCTGCAACGGGTGTCTCCTTCCGGAGGCTTGCGGGTCAGGAGGCTTGCGGCTTGAGTGCCGGGACGGCCCAGTCGCGGGCCACCTCGGCGGTGTGCTCGCCGGGGCGCGCGGGCGGGGTGCGCAGCGCGGCCGGGGTGGCGGAGAAGCGCGGGGCGACGCCGGGCTGGACGGTGCCGTGCTGCTCGGTATAGCTGCCACGGGCGGCCAGGTGAGGATGCGCGGCGGCCTGACGAAGCGTCAGCACCGGTGCCACGCAGGCGTCGTGGCCCTCGAAGAGCTCCGTCCACTCGGCCTGGCTGCGGGTGGCGAAACGCTGCGCGATCCGTTCGCGCAGCTCGGGCCAGCGGGGCAGGTCGTACTGCGCGGGGGCGTCCTCGCCGAGCTCCAGCAGCCGGGTGAACTCGGCGTAGAACTGCGGCTCCAGCGGGCCTACGGCCATCCAACGACCGTCGGCGGTGGCAAAGGTGCCGTACCAAGGGGCGCCGCCGTCCAGCAGGTTGACGCCTCTGCGGTCCTGCCACAGGCCGGCGCCGAGCAGGCCCCACAGCATGGTGGAGAGATGAGCGGCTCCGTCGATGATCGCGGCGTCCACGACCTGGCCGGTGCCGGTGGCCCGGGCGTGGTGCAGGGCGGCCAGCAGGCCGACCACCAGATACAGCGAGCCACCTGCGTAGTCGCCCAGCAGGTTGGCCGGGATCGCCGGGGGGCCGTCCGGGTCGCCGATCAGGCCGAGGACGCCGGAGGTGGCGAGGTAGGTGATGTCGTGGCCCGCACGGTCGGCGAGCGGACCGTCCTGGCCCCAGCCGGTCATCCGGCCGTAGACCAGCGCCGGGTTGCGGGCCAGGCACTGCTCCGGGCCGATGCCGAGGCGTTCGGCGACGCCCGGGCGGTAGCCCTCGATCAGCAGGTCGGCGCGGGCGGCCAGGTCGAGCACGAGGCCCTGTCCGCCCGGGGATTTCAGGTCCACCACGACGGAACGCTTGTTGCGGTTGGTCAGGTCCTGCTCCGGGGCCGGCCCGAGCACCTGCCCGCCCGGGCGGTCCACCCGCACCACGTCCGCCCCCAGATCGGCGAGCAGCATCGCGGCGAACGGGCCGGGCCCGATGCCCGCCAGCTCCAGGACCCGGACACCCGCGAGCGGCCCGGCAGCCGCGGCGGGGGGTGTTGCGGGGGTCATCGGCGAGCGCCTCCCAGGTTTGACAGTAAAGCTGTCACAGTGGCGATGATAGGGATGCGACTCGCCGGTAACAAGAGTCAACCGGACGGTCCGCGACACGCGATCCCCGATGATGGAACCGCGTCCGACCGCGCGTCCGACCTTCCGGAGGGAACCCACCATGCCCGACCGTGACACCACCGTCCTCGACAACCCCGTCGCCGCCTCGCTCGCCGGCCCGCACGCCCACCTCGCCCGCCACCACGGCCGGGCCTCCAGCTTCCTCCCCGAGGTGGCGAGCTTCTCCGCCATCACCGCCCAACCCGGCTCCTGGGACGACCTGATCGCACTCCTCGGCGTCGACGCCTTCGCCCTCCTCGTCAACTGCCCCGTTCTCCCGCCCGACCACCTGGCACCCGAATTCACCTTCGAGGGCTACCAGATGACCCACCCCGGCGCACTCTCCGCACTCCCCCGCACCGCCGCCGCTCACGTGGTCGAACTCGGTCCCCCGGACGTCCCCGAGATGCTCGCCCTGGCCGAACGCACCCGCCCCGGCCCGTTCCACGCCCGCACCCACGAACTCGGCACCTACCTCGGCATCCGGGAGAACGGCGCGCTGGTCGCCATGGCCGGAGAAAGGCTCAAGCCGCCGGGCTGGACCGAGATCAGCGCCGTCTGCACCGCCCCCGAAGCCCGCGGCCGCGGCCACGCCACCACCCTCATCACCACCCTCATCCACCAAATCACCGCCCGCGGCGACCGCCCCTTCCTCCACTCCGCCGCCGACACCACCGCCTTCGCCCTCTACCAACGCCTGGGCTTCACCATCCGCACCAAGGTCACCATCCGCGGCTACCGCACACCCTGAGACACCGCGCCCCGCGGAGCAGGCCTTCGGCCGGCAGACAGGAGAAGACACGGCGAAGCCGAACACACGGCGACGGGGTCGCCTCCTCGTGGGCGGATAGTCGGGTGATCCCGGGGCGCTGCCTGAATAGGGTTGCGCCGTGCCTGAGTTGAAGCAGTTGGATGCCTGCCACGGCCCGGCGATCCTGGCCTTTGAGCCGGCGAACCGCGCCAATGTCGCGTCCCGGAAGGTGCTGGTCAAGGCCGGGTTCGTCCCGGTCGGCCCGGCGGGCCCGGCCGACCTCAGTGGCGGGACGGGCACCTGGTTTCGGCGCGACCTGGCGGGCCGGTAGCTCGCGGGCCGGGCGTCAGCCAGGTGTTCGGCCGCGCCAGTGGCGGATTTCGAGGGCGGCGGCCACGTCGAGGGGGTGGTCGGCGAGGGGGCGCGGGAGGAGGGTGTCGGCGCGGGCGAGACGGCGGAGCAGGGTGTTGCGGTGGGTGAAGAGGCGGGCCGCGGCGCGGGTGGCGTTGCACTGTTCGGCGAGGTAGGCGCGGACGGCTTCGGCCGGGGGGCCGTCGAGTGCGCCGAGGACGCGGCGGACGAAGCGGTCGGCGCCTTCGAGGTCCTGGGTGAGGAGGGCGACGAGTTCGATCTCCTCGTGGGAGGCGAGGCGTTGGACGGAGGCGAGGCAGGCAAGCATGCGCTGGGTGGTGAGGGCGTCGAGGTGGCTGCGGCGGAAGCCGTTGACGCCGCCGGCGGCGGGGCCGAGGGCGATGCGGACGGCGGGGAGCCGGTCCAGGCCGGTGCGCAGGCGGTGCTGGTCGGGGCGGGCGGCGGTCCAGACCCAGCGGGTGGCCGCGCTCGCGGTGACGTCGAGGATCGGCGGCCGGCCCGCCGTCGCGGCCAACAGGTCGGCGGCGCGGTCGAGTTGGGCGAAGTCCTGGTCGAGGTCGTCGACCCACAGGACGGCGGCGGTGTGGGTGCCGGCGAGGGGGTACCCGAGCTGGGCTTCGGCGCGGGCGCGGGCGATGGGCGCGCCGTCCAGCAGCAGGGCGACGGCGTGCAGCCGTTCCGCGTGGTTGGAGCCGGTGAGCGCGGCGCGTTCGGCCCGGAGCAGGGCGGACATCCCGCCGACGCAGGCGTCCACGAACGCGGAGATGGAGCGGAGTGAGACGTCGAGGAGTTCGCGCAGTTCCTCGGGGTCGGTGGTGAGCGAGCAGGCGATCCGGGTCCACAGGCGGAGGGCGACGCTCTCGCCGGCGCGGTAGGAGTCGAGGGCGGGTTCGTCCAGGCCGCGGCGGACGATGTCGCGGGCGATCAGTCGCTGTTCCTCGCCCTCGGGGGCGGGGACGGGCGCGCCGGGGGCGGTGACGTTGGCGGCGGCCCAGCGCAGCAGGTTGGCCCGGTTGACGCGGCGCAGGCCGGCGGAGAGGACGGGGTCGTCGGCGATCGGCCGCCGGGTCTCGCCGGCGAGGGTCGCGGCGTCGAGTTCGGCGAGCCATTCGGGCTGCGGGTTGAGGGCGAACTCGGCGCCCTGGCGGATCAGTTTGCGGATCCGGGCTGGGGGCAGCGGCATGCCCGCCACCGTAGTAGTGCAGAGTGCACCGGGAAAGGGGCAGCTCGGTGCAGGTTGAACCTGGGCAACTGCCGCAGGATTTGTGGACGATGACGGGGTCTCGTCCGAGGACCGTCAGGAGTCGCCCGTGTCCACCGCCGCCGCGCACCGCCACGACCGGACCGCCGCGCCCGTCGAGCATCTGGATGTGCTGATCGTCGGCGCCGGGATCTCGGGTATCGGCGCGGGCCGTTACCTGTCCGCCGAACTGCCCGGCAAGGGGTTCGCGATCCTGGAGGCCCGGGCCGACCTCGGTGGCACCTGGGACCTGTTCCGCTACCCGGGCATCCGGTCCGACTCGGACCTGCACACCTTCGGCTACGCGTTCAAGCCGTGGCGGGAGAAGGAGTCGATAGCCGACGCCCCGCAGATCCTGTCCTACCTGCGCGAAACCGTCCGGGAGAACGGTTTGCAGGACCGGATCCGCTACCACCACCGGGTGCTGGACGCGAGCTGGTCCACGGCGGACGCCCGCTGGAGCGTCCGGGTGGAGCGCACCGACACCGGCGAGCGGCTGACCCTGACCTGCGACTGGCTGTTCTGCGCGATGGGCTACTACCGCTACGACCAGGGATTCACGCCCGAGTTCGAGGGGCTGGAACGTTTCACCGGCACCGTCGTCCACCCGCAGCACTGGCCCGAGGACCTCGACCACACCGGCAAGCGCGTGCTGGTGATCGGCAGCGGCGCGACCGCCGTCACCCTGGTGCCCGCGATGGCGAAGCGGGCCCGGCAGGTGACGATGCTCCAGCGCACGCCGACGTACATCATGCCGGTGCCGCGCCGCGACCACCTCGCCAACCTGCTGCGGCGGCTGCTCGGCGACGAGCGCGGCTACGCGCTGGCCCGGCGCAAGAACATCGCCCAGCAGTACGCGGTCTGGTCGTTCTGCCAGCGGCACCCGAAGACCGCCCGGCGGATCATCCGCTGGGTGAACGCCCGCCAGCTGCCCAAGGGTTACCCGGTGGACAAGCACTTCAGCCCGCCGTACGACCCGTGGGACCAGCGGCTGTGCGCCGTCCCCAACGGCGACCTGTTCAAGGCGATCCGCGCCGGCCGGGCGTCCGTGGTCACCGACCGGATCCGCACCTTCACCGAGCGCGGGGTGCTGCTCGAATCCGGCCGAGAGCTGGAGGCGGACCTGGTGGTCACCGCGACCGGGCTGAACGTGCAGGCCTTCGGCGGCATCCCGATGAGCGTGGACGGTGTGCCGGTGCGGCTCGCCGAGACCGTCGCGTTCAAGGGCATGATGCTCTCCGGCGTCCCCAACTTCGCGTACGCGATCGGCTACACCAACTCCTCCTGGACGCTGAAGGTCGGCCTGCTGTGCGAGCACTTCTGCCGCCTGCTGGCCCACATGGACCGGCGCGGGCACCGGATCTGCCGACCCGAGGTCGCCGACCCGGCGATGCCCACCCGGCCGTTCCTGGACTTCGCGGCCGGCTACATCCTGCGCGCCGTGGACGGGCTGCCCCGGCAGGGCGACCGGGGGCCGTGGCAGACCTCCACCAGCTACCGCGACGACGAGCGGACGTTCGGCGCCGGGCCGGTCACCGACCCCGAGCTGCACTTCTCCTGACCGCCCCGACCTGACCGCCCCGGCCTGACTGTCCTCCCGGGCTGCCCACCCCGGCCGGGCCGCCGCCCCTTGCCGCCTGCCGGGGGCGGGCGGACGCTGGGAGGAAGGCGCACCGGCCGCCCGTCGCCGGTGCGCACGGGAAGGTGACACGTCATGCAGAACCACTGGATCGTCGATCTGTCCTTTGAAGAGGACGAGTCCCGCACCACCTGCACCGCCTCGCTCAGCGGCTTCAGCGCGCCCGGCGCTCAGGGCACCGGCATGGCCCGACGCAATCCCACCGACGACGCCGACACCGTCATCGGTGAGGAGCTGGCCGCGGCCCGCGCCTGCCACGACCTCGCCCACAAGCTGGCCGGCCAGGCGGAGACCGGAATCGAGAGCCACACCCACAGCCCGGCGCACCTCCCGCTCTGAACACTCCGAGATCCGAACCAACCGAGCCTCTGAGTCTCTGAGCGGCGCCGAACTCCCGTGCGGGGCGGGCCCGTCCACCGGTCGGTGATCTTTTCGGACCATCGAACCGGCAGGTAGAGTGCGGCGATCAGTCGTGCCCACGGGGGGCACCAGCGAGACGAATCACCGGTGACCGCATGACCGTCTGGACCCGCCCCGCCCTGTGGTGGCGCTGCGCCATCGCCCTGTCCGCGTTCCTGGGGATCTACCTCAGCAACAGCTCGCTGGTGTACTTCACCCTCCAGAGCAACGTGCTCGTGCTCGGCTACTTCCTCGGCGCGGCCTACTGGATGGTCAAGCGGGGGACGGTGGACGCCCCCGCGCCGCGGCTGCGCGGCGCCGCCGTCCTGTACATCACCATCACCGGCATCGTCGCGCACGTGCTGCTCAACCACGGCGAGAACCCGCTGCCCGGCCTGGTCTCCGGCCCCGACCGCCTCCAGCACTGGTCCAGCTTCTTCCTGCACTACACCACCCCGCTGATGGTGCTCGCCGACTGGCTGCTGCTCTCCCCCCGCAACGCGTCCCGCTGGCGCGACCTGCCGCTCTGGCTCTCCTACCCCCTCGGCTACGCCTTCCTCACCGAGGCCCGCGCCGCCGCCTTCCCGAACTTCCCCCTCCGCTACCCCTACTTCTTCCTCGACCCCACCGAGAAGGGCTACGCCTGGGTCGGCCTCCAAATGGTCCAGCTCACCGTGGAGTTCATCGTCCTCGCCGCCCTGGTCGTCGCCCTCGACCGCCTCGGCACGAAGCTCCGCCGTACCCAACCCGTCACTCAGGAGGCCTGACGGCAGGTCGGCCCAGCCAATTCCCACTCCTTTGATAATCTGTCTGCATGACCGAGCGCACCTACAGCATCGGCGACGGACCGGCGACCAGAGTCAGCCTGTCCTTGCCCGAGGGCACCGCGGCCGCGATCCGGGAGCGGGTCGGCAAGCGCGAGTTCTCCGCGTTCATCACCGCCGCCGTCGAGCGTGAGCTCCGCGGCCGGATACTGGACGAATACCTGGCCGACTACGAGCGCCGCAATGGACCGATCCCCACAGCTGAACAGGATCGTGCCCGCCGGGTGTTCGACGAGGTGTTCGCCGGGGAGAGCGAATGGCCCGCCGCAAGCTGAACCACGAAGGAACGTTGGTCCTCGACTCCGAGGGATTCTCCAAACTGCTCGCGGACAACGAACCGGTGGTCGCTCTGGTCGCGGAAGCGCGCGCCAGGGGCATGGAGGTGGTGATCAGCGCGCTGACGATCATCGAGGCGGTGCACGACCGGACCGACCGGGCCCGGCTGAACTGGCTGCTCTCCGGCCTTCGCATCGCTCCGATCGGCGACGAGGAGGCCAAGGCGGCGTCGGCCCTCCTGCTGGCGGCCGGCCTGCATGGCCACAAGTACGCGATCGACTCCGTCGTGGCCGAACTCGCTCTGCGACAGCAGCGGCCCGTAGTGGTACTGACGTCGGACGTCGATGATCTCACCAAGCTCTGCGGCGGCCGGGTGCGGCTGGTTCCCGTGTAGCCGTCAGCGGGTGGAGCCCATCGGCTGTCCGCTGTACCAGTTGGGCCTGCTGTCGGTGCTCAGGCTCGGCCAGTCGCAGGCCTCCGACGGGATGCCGACCCCCCTACTGGTGCCGGGCCCAGGCGGCGAACGCCTCGTGAAAGCCCGGGAAGGTCTTGCGCACGCACCCGGGGTCGTCGAACGTGATCCCGGGCGTGCGCAGCCCCGTGACGGCGAACGACATGACGATCCGGTGGTCGCCGTGGGTGGCGATCTCCGCCGTCCTCGGCGCACCGGGCCGGATCTCGATCCAGTCCCGCCCGGTCGCCACGTCGATCCCCAGCCGCCGCAGGTTCTCCGCGCAGGCGTCCAGCCGGTCGCACTCCTTGACCCGGGTGTTGTACACGTCCTCGATCCGCACCGGCCCCGACGCGAACGGCGCGATCGCGGCGAGGGTCGGCATGGTGTCGGAGACGTCCCGCATGTTGACGGTCCCTCCGGTGAGCGTCCGGCCGGTGACGGTGGTGGCGTCCGCCGTCACCTCCACCTCCGCGCCCAACTGCTCCAGCACCTCGACGAACCTCAGATCCCCCTGCAGCGCGCCCTTCCCCAGCCCCGGCACCGTCACCCGGCGCCCCGTCACCGCGGCCGCCGCGAAGAAGTACGACGCCGTGGACGCGTCCGGCTCGATCGCGTACCGGGTCGCCGTGTAGCCGCCGGGCGGGACGCTGAAAATCTCACCCTCGCGCTCAACCTCGACGCCGAAGCTGCGCATCATCGCGAGCGTGATCTCGACGTACGGCGCGGAGACCAGGTCGGTGACCCGGATCCGCAGCCCGTCCTCGGTCAGCGGGCCGAGCAGCAGCAGCGCCGTCAGGTACTGCGAGGACAGCCCGGCGTCCAGCGTCACCTCCCCGCCCTTCACCCCGCTCGTCCGCACGCGATCCTGCCCTGCCGCGGCTCGCGCGAGACGGATCGTCTTACGCCTCGGACAAGCCGCGGGTGACGCGCTACGCGCCGGTGTCCCAGTTGCACGCGGTGGCGAGCGTCTTCTTGTTCTGTCAGTGCCGGGGACGGCGGGGGCGGGAGCGAGACCCTGACCGTGGGCGATGGTGGTGGGATCCTGGCCGGTGTCGCACCTCCTCAATGATTGTTCTGATTTCTTGCCGGTCTTCGTCAACGAGGCCCGGTTCTTCCGCGTCGAGTTCGTCGAACGCGTTCAAGGCGCGCTGGTACTCCTGCAGGATCGCGGCCTTGGGGCGGCCCAGGCCTTCGTAGGCTGCGGCGAGGACTGCTTGGGTATGTGCCCTGTCACGTCGGCTGCTCCAGGTGTGACCGCCCACCTCGTCGTACAGGGACAGCGCTGTTTGCGCTGCCGACTTTGCGTGACTGAAATACCCTTTTGAGTCAGCCGCGGCCTGTGAGCGGAGATATCGGCCCGTTGCTACGAGGACATTCGCCTTCAGACAGTGCGTTTTTGCCTTGTGGAGACGGTTTGCCCACGAGTCCTCGGGGTGCAGGTTGTCATACTGTGCCAGAGCCTCTTCCACTTTGTCCTGCGCGCTCTTGAGATCCTTCCGTGCAAGTTCGGCCAGCAGCGTTTCCGCCGAGTCATTCTGTCGGAATTCTTCCAGGGCCTCCTCGAGATCCTCCTGGCCCTCCGCCTCCCTCAGGGCTTCGCCTGCATTTCCGTCCTGCCACGAACCGGCCCTTCCCAGATATCCGGTCGCCATGCGGAACAATGCCATGGCATGTTGGGGCCGAACAGCTTCGCTGTATTGCCGTTCCAAGATGTTGTAGTTTTCGAGAGCCCGGGCATGCTGCCTGATGCTCTTGTCCCACTGCTCAGTGGCTGCATACATCTGGCCGATTTCGGAGAGAGCCTGTGCGTGGTCGCGGTGCCAGCGTGTGCTGCAGTGCTGACGAAGCTCCTCGTACAATTCGCAGGACTCCTGCGCCTTGGCCAGGGCTTCCGCCCATCGCCCACTCTCGCCGAGCTGCCAGGCAAACCCGCGTAGGACGAATGCCCTTTTCCCCTTGATGTCATCGGGCTGGTACTCGTCGGTCTCACGAACCTCCGAAAGCCGCTCAATCACATCGTAGGCTTCGTTGGCCACGTGCAGAGCTTCGCGTGGCCGACCGATATGGCAAGCCGTGGTGGCTTGCGTGCACAAGGCTTTCGCCAGGCCGAACGCCTGCCTGCGAGTGAGACTGTCCTGGCGCATTTGCTCCAGGAGCTGTACAGACTCTCGGGCACGCTCGTGAGCCTCCTCGAACTGACCGGCGTCATCGAGGCGGTCTGCGAGATCACTCAGCGCCTCGGCCAAGCCGAACTGGTGCTCCTCCGACCGCTGCAGTGGCTGAAGTGCACGATAGGTGTCCACCGCCTCCCAAGCGACCTCGCACGCACGGCGTCGCTGCCCAGAACTCGCCAAGTAATGTGACAAGCGCTGCAAGGCAGTGGCCAGCATGTCCCGGTTCTCCTCGGTGTGCGGCGCATTGATGCGCTGGAAGTGCTGCACCGCATGCTCCGCAACGGCCACGGCCAGCTCCAGTAGCACGTCAGGAGAGGGTACGTCGAGTTCCTTGAGGACCTGCGCAGCAACCTCCTGCGCGGACTTCTTCCGTAGCGTCGTGTTCAGTGCTGCCACCAGCGAAGCACCAATGGCGGCCGCAGACTCGTCGTGCTCTGTCATCGCGACCTGCTTGACCAGCCGGATGATAGGAGCCGCATGATCCCGTAGTGCCTGCTCCATCACCTTTCGGGCCACCTTCTGAGCCGGTGCATCCTTCATGGCCTCCCCGGTGGGAGCTGTGCCGTCCGGAGAAGAGGCGTCGCTTTCGGTGGTGAGCTGGAGGACGCGAAGCACCTTGAGCACCTGACGGGATCGGTCGGAAGTCGATCGCGGAATGCCAGGTCCCTTTCCATCGACGTCGAGCAGTTGACGCGCAAGATCGGGAAACGTCGCGATCACTCTGGCCCCGAGCCGCTCGGCAAGCCGGAGCGGCTGCAGCGAACGCAGATAGCCTTCCCCGATGAACTCCGCGTGTTGCCAGCGAGCGAACCCCCGTCTTCGCCACTCCGGCTCGTCCGCGAGGTCGGGGACGAGTCGGAGCCGGCGCGCGGCCTCCGTCTCCCCCTCTCCCTCGGTCCGGCCGGTGGCCACCGCCAAACTGGAGATGGCGACAACCCGTTCAAGGAGGACAGGATCGTCAGGAAGGCAGACGTTTCTGGCGGACTCCTGCCATCTCTGGCGCTGGACGTCGATGGCGTAGTCCAGCAGCGCATCCGACCGCGAGCGTGACGGCGGGCCGGCGGTGGCCGAGGGTGTCTTGCCCAGGCTCGCCCGCGCATCCACCAATGCTTGGATCAAGATCAGCAGGTAGCTGGCGAAGTCGGGGCTCTCCAGATTCGGCGCGCCGGCACCGGCATCCGCTGCAGCCCTGGCCACGACTTCGCTGCCAGGCACCGCATAGGGCTGTTGCTCGGGCTGTGCGTGCGTGGTTTCCCTTTGCTGGTACCAGCTTTTGAAGGCATCGAAGGCGACGTTGTAGACCTCCTCGCGGTCGGCCTTCTCCGGTGGGTCGAGAGGCGCAGGATCCTGTTCGTCGACCAGCGCCTCGTAGCGCCGCTTGAGCGCCTTCCACCACATTCCGCCGCTCTGGGCCACGGCCAGGATGCGCAACGGGAGTCGATTGCCTGTCTCCGCGGCCGTAGCGAGAAGAGCCTCCAGTTGGCCGGCATGGGTGTCGGCGTCATCAACGACGATCAACCGCTTCTCCTCGAAATCGCAGAATTTGGAGAAGTTGACCTCCAGTGGATCAGCGATTCCGGTGACCCAGCTCTCGGCGGCCATCTGCCGGCACAGTTCCCTGGAGAGACGGGTCTTGCCCACGGCGCCGCCCCCTGTGAGCAGCCGCAGCCGACACCCGCCCGGCAGCCGGCACCAATCGGCCAGCCCGGCAAGCTCCTCCACCCGGCCTTGGAAGGGCACGACGCTGTAACGGGCCTGCAGCAGGTCTGCCTCTGACCACTGGTCGGGGGGCGGCAGCGGAAGATAGGCCGGTCTGAGCAGCTCGTCCCCACTCCACACCGGGTCCAACTTCACCTGCTCCGTCGGCTCTTCACCTCTGGCCCGGAGCAGGCATTCATTTGCAGCACTGTCGCCGTCCGCCCCGAAGATGAGGTTGATCGGAACCGCCAGCAACCGCCCCTCGATCGTCGCGCGGTCTCTTACGATCACGCCCACCAGGTGGTCTCCGCTGAACAGAGCCGCCCCCGACATGCCACTCCACAAGGACGTACCCGAGCGGGTAGGAGAGGTCCCAGTCTCGATCTGGAAGTTCAAGGACTGGATAAATTCCCTGGAACCGCTCATGGGAAATATTGAGCCCCGGGCATCCTCGACGTTCATCAGGTTCTTCGGCCCGACCTTGTCCACTTGCGACTCGGGAAAGCCAAGCGCCTGGGCCGGGACCCGGTCTTTGCCGAACAGACGGCCGAGCCTCACGTCGCCGGGCCACCCATTGTTCCGGATGGCGAACGGGTCGGTATCCTCCGCGCGAGTAAGCAGCGCAAAGTCCAAGTCATTCTTGATCTCGACCCGGAACGCAACCCCTTCGTCCGGCATCAACGCATACCGGTCTTCGGCGTACCTGCAGAGCCTGCGCACCGTCGCTGTCGTGCCTGCCGATTGCACGCAGTGACCGGCGGTCAGTACAAGGTTCGGCGTCAACAGGTAGCCCGATCCGCGCTTCCCACCTGCGGAAATGCTCACCAGGAGTTCGGGATCGAGGCCTGTCATTGCGCTTGATCCTCCGAGGCGATGCGCATGTCATCGGGCACGGTGAGGCTGAGCTTGATCCGGTGGGTGGCTACGTTGCCGTGTTCATATTCGCCGCCCGCCTGAAGGACCCAAAACTGTACGCCACCTTTACCTGTCCCCTTGTTGGAAACTTGGACAGTGGCTTCGACTTCGACCCCGGAGACTCCGAATTGAAGCTTGTCACCGGCGGCTTTCTCCTGCGCCGATTTGAGTTCCTGGCGCAGCGCAGCAACCATCTCCGAGAGCGGCAGCGGTTCTTGCGGCACGTTTTCCTGCTGGCCCGTCATTGTCTCAGTCCCTCGCGGATGCGCAAGCCGTCATTGCGGTACGCGGAAGCGCTGCACGGGGCACGAAATTGGCACATACGGCAACCGAGTGGACAGCGGTTGCGCGTCCGCAGCGCCGATGAATCTTTCCCCATCGGGAGCATGGAATACGGATCTACGCTCTCCCTGGAGCAAGATGTCGCACACAAACCAGTATTGGCCTCCCAGCAGGAGCGTCAACTCGACCAGAGCGCCCGAGCTTGCTCCGCCGCAGCTGTCAGGCCCCGCCGGCCCTTTCCCGGGGCGGCGGGGCCTCACGCATGTGCGGTCCGGCTACGCGGTGCGGGCGATCTCCTCGCGGGTGACCGGGTGCGCGAAGGGCAACCCCTGGACGTAGCGGGCGAGTTCGTCGGCGGCGGCGGCGGCCATGCGGTGGAGTTCGCCGCCGAGGGAGCCGGCGATGTGGGGGGTGAGGAGGACGTTGGGGAGGTCGTAGAGGGGGGAGTCGGCGGGGAGGGTCTCGGGGACGGTGACGTCGAGGACGGCGTTGATGCGGCCGGTGAGCAGCTCGGCGGTGAGGGCGTCCTGGTCGATCAGGGAGCCGCGGGAGGTGTTGATCAGGGTCGCGCCGTCGGGCATCAGGGCGAGGCGGCGGGCGTCCAGCAGGTGCCTGGTTTCCGGGAGTTCGGGGGCGTGCACGCTCAACACCTCGGAGCGGGTGCAGAGTTCGTCCATGGAGACCAACTCGGCGCCCAGGGACACAGACTGGGTCTCCGTCACATAGGGGTCGTGGAGCAGGAGTTCGAACTCGTACGGCGCCAGCAGCTCCAGTACTCGCCGCCCGATCCGGGAGGCGCCGACGATGCCGACGGTGCGCCGGTAGTTGCCGACGGTGGCGTACCCGGCCTGCCAGTCGTGCGGGGCCCGCCGGGAGCGGTAGTCGGCGGCCAGGCGGAGTACCGGCTTGTTGCTGAACAGGATTGCGGCGACGGTGAATTCGGCGACCGGCAGGGCGTTCGCCCAGGCGGCGGAGGTGATGCCGAGGCCGCGGTCCCAGCAGGCGTCGGTGACGTGGTGCTTGACCGAGCCGGCCGCGTGCAGGACGGCGCGGAGCTTGGGGGCGGCGGCCAGGACGGAGTCCGTGAGCGGGGGGCAGCCCCAGCTGCTGATGATCACCTCGGCCTCCGCGAGGGCGGCCGCGCCCTCCGGGGAGGAGAAGTCGTCGATGACCAACTCCGGGTCGAGGTCGGCGAGTTCGGCGATCCGGGCCATGGTGTCGGGGGAGATCAACCGGGCGGCGAGGTCGCCGTGCATGGCGAGCAGGGCGCGCGGGCGGGTCCGGACGGTGGCGGCGGAGGGCGGTGCCTCGGCGGGCGGTGCCTCGGCGAGCGGTGCCTCGGCGGGCGCGGAGTTGGGCATGGCGGGGCTCCCCAGAAGGCGCAGTGGAAAAGGAGGGGGTTACTTGACGCTGCCGGCGGTGAGTCCGGCCTTCCAGTGGCGCTGGAGCAGCACGAAGGCGATGACCAGCGGCAGGACGGCGAGCAGCGATCCGGTGACCACCAGCGGGTAGTACTCGGGGAAGGCGTGGGTCTGGGCGTTCCAGGAGTACAGGCCGAGGCTGACCGGGAAGAGCCGGTTGTCGGAGAGCATGACCAGCGGCAGGAAGAAGTTGTTCCAGATCGCGGTGAACTGGAACAGGAAGATGGTGACGAAGCCGGGCATGACCATCTTCAGGCCGATCGACCAGAAGGTCCGCAGTTCGCTCGCGCCGTCCATCCGGGCGGCCTCCAGCGTCTCGCCGGGGAGGTAGCCGGCGCAGAACACCCGGGCCAGGTACACCCCGAAGGGGTTGACCAGGGAGGGCAGCAGCACCGCCCAGTAGGTGTTGACGATGTGCAGCTGGGAGGCCAGCAGGTACATCGGCAGGGCGAGCGCGGTGGTGGGCACCAGCACGCCGAGCAGCACCACGCCGAACAGCTTCTCCTTGCCGCGGAAGCTGTAGACGTGGAACGCGTAGCCGGCGCAGACGCAGATCAGCGCGCACAGCGCAGCCCCGATCCCGGCGTACAGCAGGGAGTTGAGGTACCAGCGGAAGTAGATGCCGTCGCCGGTGGTGGCCAGGTCGTGCAGGTTCTGGCCGAGGTGGAAGTTGCCGGCGCCGAGCGAGCGGCCGCCGATCAGGTCGGCGGTGTTCTTCGCGGAGGCGGTGAGCAGCCAGCCGAGCGGGAGCAGGGTGTAGAGGGTGGCGAGGACCAGCGCCCCGTTGACGGCGGTCTTCGACAGCGTCCAGGGGCGGCGGCGCGGCTTCACGGCGGTGTCGGCGGCGGGGCGGACGGGGGTGAGGGTGCTGCTCATCGGGCGGTCTCCGTCCGCTGCTCGGTCCGGTTCGCGGTCCGCTGCTCGGTCCGCCTCTCGTCGCGGCCGCGGGTGAAGCGGGTGACCACGAGGGACAGCGCGGCGGCGACCAGGGCGAGGATCACCGAGGACGCGGCGGCCAGGCCGTAGTCGTTGCGTTCGAACGCGGCGGAGTAGGCGTACATGTTGGGGGTCCAGGTGGAGACCACGCCGGGGGCGACGTCGTGCAGGATCACCGGTTCGGTGAACAGCTGGAGCGAGCCGATCACGGTGAACAGTCCGACCATCACCACGGACGCGCGGATCAGCGGGATCTTCACACTGAACGCGGTGCGCAGCGGTCCGGCGCCGTCGACCACGGCGGCTTCCAGCACCTCGCGCGGGATGGCCTGCAGCGCGGCGTAGAAGATCACCATGTTGTAGCCGGTCCACTCCCAGATCGCGATGTTGACGACCGCGGGCAGCGGGTGGCCGAGCACGTCGACCTGGGTGCCGGCCGAGCTGAGCACGTCGATCACCGGGCTGATGCCGGGGGTGTAGAGGTAGGTCCACACCAGGGCGGCGATGATGCCGGGGACGGCGTGCGGCAGGAACAGCGCGAGCTGGAAGAAGCGCTTGGCGCGGGCCAGCGCGGAGTCCAGCAGGAGTGCGACGGCCAGCGACAGGCCGAGCATCAGCGGGATGTACAGCAGGCAGTACTGGGCGGTGTTCCAGAAGCCGTCGCGGAACGCGGCGTCGCCGAGCGCCCGGGTGTAGTTGCCGAGGCCGGTGAACACCTGCTTGGTGGTGCCGCCGAAGCCGAGGCCGGAGCGGCGCTCGCTGAACAGGCTGAGGTAAACCGCGTAGCCGATCGGGATCAGCGTGCACGCGGTGAACAGCACCATGAACGGGGCGAGCAGGACGGCCGGGGCGCCGAGCGGTGCCCGGCGCCTGCGGGCCGGCCGGGCCACGACGGAACCGCCCCGGGTCACGGCGGAACCACCCCGGGCGGCGGGGGTGCCGCCGCCCGGGACGGAGGTGCGGCCGGACATCAGCCGGCCACCTTCAGACCGCGGTTCTTCAGCTCGGCGAGGGTGGCCTGCTGGGCGGCCTCGACCGCGGACGGCACGGTGGTGCCCTGGCCGAGCTTGCCGAAGGCGTCCTTCATCGAGCTGTTGGTGGCGCCCATGGACGGGCCCCAGGCCCAGTTCGGCTTGATGGACTTCGCGGCGTCCTGGTAGATCGCGTAGATGTCCTGGCCGCCGTAGAACTCGGTCTTGAACGCGGCCTTGGCGACCGGGACCAGCTCCGGGTCGGCCGGGTAGGCGGAGGAGGAGCCGGAGGCGATGCGGGCCTGGATGCCCTCGGGGGTGGTGGTCGCCCAGGTGGCGAACTCGACCGCGGCCTTGGCCTTCTTGCTGTCCTTGGAGACCGCGAAGGTGGTGCCGCCGAGCATGCCGGAGGCGGCCTGGCCGTCCCAGCTCGGCACCGGGGCGACGGCCCACTTGCCGTTGGCGGCCGGGTCGGTGCCCAGGGTGGACTTCAGCACGCCGCCGCCCCACGCGGCGCCGAGGTACGCGGCGGTCTCGCCCTTCTGCAGCGAAGCCGTCCACTGCTGGCTGAACGAGGGCTGGACGCGGACCAGGTCGTCGGCGATCAGGCCCTGCCAGTAGTCGGCGACCTTCTTGGTCTCGGCGCCGGCCATGTCGACCTTCCAGCTGTCGCCGCTGGTGCCGAACCACTTGGCGCCGGACTGCCAGACCATCGCCTCGAAGGTGCTCGGGTCGTCCGGGAAGAAGGTGGCGATGCGGGTGTTGGCGTCGGCGGCCTTCAGCTTCGCCGCGGCGTCCTTGAACTCGTCCCAGGTCTTCGGGACGGCGACCCCGGCCTTCTCGAAGAGGTCCTTGCGGTAGTACAGGGCCTGCGGGGAGGCGTCCAGCGGCAGCGCCCAGGTGGAGCCGCCCAGCGTGGTCAGCTCCATCGACTGCGGCAGGTACTTGCCCTTCAGGTCGGCGGAGACCAGCTTGCTGATGTCCTGCACCGCGCCCTGGCTGACGAAGTCCGGCAGTTGCAGGTATTCGACGTTGAACAGGTCGGGGGCGTTGCCGGCCTTCACCGCGTTGGAGATCTTGGCGTAGCCGCCGGCGTTGCCGGACGGGATCTCCTCGAAGGTGACCTGGATGTTCGGGTGGGAGGCGTTGAAGGCCTGCACCACGTCCTTGGTGCCCTTGGCCCAGCCCCAGAAGGTGAGCGAGACCGGCTTGCCGTCGCTGCCCGCGTCGGAGGCCGAGGCCGACCTGTCGCCGTCGCTGCCGCACGCGGCGAGCAGGGTCACGCCCAGGACGGTGGCGGTGGTGGCGGCGGCGAGACGGAGGGCTCTGCGGCGGTGGAGAGCGGGAGAGGGCATGGCACGGCTCCTGTGGGGGTCCTTGAAACGCCGGGTAGGTACCCGATCGCCCGATTTGAGCAGGTCGGGCCGGGTTGACCGCTATCTTGGGACGGCCTCCGATCAGACGTCAAGAGATCGGGATCAAATGATCTGCAATGATCAATCACTCTTGACCCTTCAAGCGGCGCTCAGCTTGACTCTTCAGCGCTTTCGCCGAGGTCACAATCGGATCAAGGAGATCATTCGATCAGCAATCCTTGACGGCGTGATCGCCTCTTCCTAGGGTCGGCCGGGTATCCCCAGCGCCCACCCGTGCCCACTTCGCGCCCACAGGAACCGAGGCCGCCATGCCGCACCCGCTCGCCCTCCCGCCGGAAGACCGCGCACTCAGCCCGTACACCGGCTGGACCAGGGCCCACTGGGAAGGCGCCGCCGACCACCTGCTGGCCGCCGTCCGCCGCTACGCCGGACCGGCCAATGCCCTGATCAATCTGCCCGGCACCCGGCCCAGCTGGTCCGGCCCCCGCTCGGACGGCCTGGAGGGTTACGCCCGCACCTTCCTGCTCGCCGCGATCCGGGTGGCCGGCGCCGACGGCGACGACCCCACCGGCCTGCTGGAGCGCTACGCCGAAGGCCTCGCCGCCGGCACCCGCAGCCCCACCACCGAACTCCGGCTCTCCGACGGCGACCTCACCTCCTGGGGCGCCATCACCGACCGCGGCCAGCCCATGGTGGAAGCCGCCTCCGTCGCCATCGGCCTGCGCCTGACCCGCCGCTGGCTCTGGGACCGCCTCGACCCCGCCGTCCAGGAACGCGCCGGCGCCTGGCTCGCCCAGGCCCTGCACCGCCGGCCCGTGGACAACAACTGGTGGCTGTTCCCGTTCACCGTCGGCGGCTTCCTCGCCGAGGCCGGCATCGACACCGACGCCGCGAACGCCGCCATCGACCGCGGCCTGGAACGCATCGACCGCTGGTACCTCGGCGACGGCTGGTACACCGACGGCCGCCCCCGCGCCATCGACCACTACAACGGCTGGGCGCTGCACCTCTACCCCGCCCTGCACGCCCACCTCGCCGCCGACCCCGCGCTCACCGCCCGCTACGGGAGCCGTCTGCACGCCTACCTCGCCGACTACTCCCGGCTGTTCGACGGCAACGGCGCACCCATCCACCAGGGACGCTCCCTCAGCTACCGGTTCGCCGCCGCCGCCCCGCTGTGGGCCGGCGCCTTGCTCGGCACCACCCCGCTCGACCCCGGCACCACCCGCCGGCTCGCCTCCGGCGCGCTGCGCTACTTCCTCGACCGCGACGCCCTCGACGAACACGGCCTGCTCACCCTCGGCTGGCACGGCCCCTACCCGCCGATCGTCCAGCCCTACTCCGGCCCCGCCTCCCCCTACTGGGCCTCCGGCGGCTTCCTCGGCCTGCTGCTGCCGCCCGACCATCCCGTCTGGACCGCCCCCGAAACCCCCTCCCCCGCCGAGACCACCGACGCCGTCACCCCCCTGCCCGCCCCAGGCTGGCTGATCCAGTCCACCGCCGCCGACGGCCTCGTCCGCCTGCACAACCACGGCAGCGACGACCAGCCCGCGGACGCCCCCGTCGCCGACAACCCGCTCTACTCCCGCCTCGCCCACTCCACCCGCACCGGGCCGAACGCCGCCGCCGGCGACAACCACTTCGCCCTCCTGCTCGACGGCGAACCCACCGAACGCGGGCCCATCACCCCGCTCGGCGCCGGCCTTCTCGGCAGCTGCGGCTGGGCCGCGTCCTCGCACCGGCCCCGGCACCAGGGCGTCGAACTGCCCGGCGTCACCGTCACCTCGCTGACCCTCGCCCACGGGCCCGACGAGGTCCGGGTCCACCTCGTCCGCGGCGCGACGCCCGGCACGGCCGTCCGCGAGGGGGGTTGGGCGGTCACCGGAGCCCGCTCCTCCGTCACCGACTGCCACGCGCGGATCACCGGCGACGACCACCTCCGCACCGAACTCCTCGCCCTCCACGGCTGGACCACCGCCACCACCGCCCCCGCCCCCGGCGGCACCGCGTTCGGCGACAGCGCCGCGGTTCCGCACCTGCACGGCACCCTCACCACCGGGCTGTTCGCCACCGCCACCCGCCTCACGGCTGCCCCGGCCGCCCTCGCCCCGCTCACGGCCCTCACTTTCGCGGCCACCCCCACCCCGACCGGCCACGACCTCACCATCACCTGGCCGGACATGACGACCACCAACTTCACCTTCCCGCCCACCTCCTGACGCATCGCTGCTGTCCCCCCTTCGCGGGTGGCCCGGAACAGCAAGGACCCCCATGCCTCTCGCCTTCTCCACGCTCGGTCTCCCCGCCCACCCCCTGGACGCCGTCCTCGCTCTCGCCGCCGACCACGGCTACCAGGGCCTCGAACTCCGCGCCGCCCCGGGCGAACCCGTCCACACCGGCCTGACCTCCGCCGAACGTCGAGCCGTCGCCCGGCAGTTCGCCGCCGCGGCCGTCACCCCGCTCACCGTCGCCTCGTACGTCGGCATCGCCGAGCCCGGCCCGGACGCCCCCGTCCTCGCCGACCTGCTCGCCCACCTGCACCTCGCCGCCGACCTGGGCGCCCCGTACGTCCGCGTCTTCCCCCGTGGCGGCACCGACCCCACCGAGGGAACCCGCACCGCCGCCCACCGTCTGCTCCAACTCGCCGACGCCGCTGCCGACTTGGGCGTCACGATCCTGGTCGAGACGCACGACTCCCACCGCTCCGCAGCCGCCCTCTCCACTCTCCTGACCGCCACCCCGCACCCGGCCGTCGGCGCCCTCTGGGACGTCCTGCACACCTGGCTGTCCGGCGAGACCCCGGCCGACTCCTACCGCCTGCTCGCCCCGCGCCTCGGCTACGTCCAGGTCAAGGACGTCGCCTCCGCCGAAGACCTCACCCCCCTCCCCCTCGGTGCCGGCGTCCTCCCGCTCCCCGCCTGCCTGGCCCAACTCCCCACCAGTACCTGGGTCTCCTGGGAGTACGAGGCCCCCTGGCACCCCACCGCCGCCCCCTTCGCGCCCCGACTCGCCGCCGGCCACGCCTACCTGAAGGCCCTCCTCGCGGCCTGACCTGCCTTTGGCCCGGTACGCCCGTGGCAGGCCCCTGCCGGGTTGGCAGGGGCCTGCGGCAGACGGGCCGAGGAGCGTCAGGAGCTGCCCTCGGCGAACAGCGTCCTGGCCGGCCGGGCTTGTCGTCCGCCTGTGGCCGGGCGGCCCGGCCTCACCTCAGGTGCCGGGCGAAGAACCGGGCGCCGGCGTCGAGCTCGAACTGCGGGACGCCGGTGTGCCCGCCCATGTTGGCGTGCAGCGTCTTCTCCTTGGAGCCGAAGGCGTCGAACAGGTCCAGGGCCGCCTGCCGGGGGTTCCCCTCGTCGTCCCACTGCAACAGGACCTGCAGCGGGATGGTGACCTGGCGGGCCTCTTCGACGATGGCGGCGGGCACGCGGCTCCCGGCGAAGAGACCGGCGGCCGCGATGCGCGGCTCGACCGCCGCCAGCCGGACGCCGATGGAGATGATTCCCCCCTCGCACCCGACCGGGCCACCGATCCCGGGCAGCTCGAGCAGGGCGTCCAGGGCGGCCCGCCATTCCGGGACCGCCCTCTCCACCAGCGGGAGGATCAGGGCGTTGACGATCTCCTCGCCGACCGGCTCGCCCGCCTCCATCGCCCGGCGCAGATCGGCGCGGGCCTGCTCGGCTGCGGGCCAACCGGGCCGTTCACCGCTCCCGGGGAGCTCGATGGTGGCCGAGGCGAAGCCGTACTCCGCCGCGTAGTACCGGGCTCGCCCCGCCAGCCGGGGGTACATCTTGCGCAGCCCGAGCGGCGGGGGGCTGATCAGGATCAGCGGCGCCGGTGCGGACCCGGGCACCGGCGTCCACAGGATGCCGGGAATCCCGCCGAGGGTGAACTCGCGCTCGAGGACGGCGTCGTCGAGGCGCCGCTCAGCAGTGAAATGCATGGTCATGTCCTTCGGGAGTGCTGTGGAAACGGCGCTCCCGGACGACGACCTATCGCCCGACCGTGACCCCGGAGGGGAGCACCCATGTCGATACTGCGTTCACGGGTACCACCTCCTCGTTCTCTCGCACGGCCTCCGGCAACGTAGCAGTGGTCGGCGTGGTCCGCCAATCAGTTTGGTGCACAAGCCCCGTGGCCCGACCTTGCTCCGTTACGGGGCGCCGAGCAGCTGGGTGCGCAGTGCGGCGGCGCCGGTCTCGGCGAGCCAGTCCGCCAGCGTGCGCAGTCCGGGGTGGATGACCCGCAGGGCCTCGATGTCGGCGTGCCAGCGATGTCCGGCGTCCCACTGCTGACGGGCCACGGCGAACTCCGGGTTCAACGCGGCCGATTCGTCGTGGGTGAGCTGCTCGTAGCGCACCGCGATTCCGGTCGCGGCGGCGATCGTGGCGGCGGCTTCGACCGGCGTGGGGTCGTCACCGGCGAGTTCCAGGGTGCGTCCGGCGAACCGGTCCGGCTGCTCGAAGGCCAGCGCCGCGAACTCGGCGACGTCCTCCAGTGCGATGAGTTGGAGCGGCTGGTGCGGCGTGAAGAGGTGCCGGTGAACGCCGTTGACGATGCCGTCGAGGCCGAGGCCGTTCATCCCGAGGTAGTTCGTCATGAACCGCACCGGGCGCAGTACCGTAACCAGCGGGATCCGCTGGTGCAGGTACTCCTCGATGCGTCGCTTCCCCGGTGCGGCGAACGCGGCACCGGTGGTCGAGGCGACGCCGGTGAACACCACCTGGCGGATCCCCGTGGCGGCCGCCGCGTCGGCCAGGGCCCGGCCGCGGGTGAACTCCAGCTCGTTGTCGCTGCCGGACGGCCCGTAGGCGACCGGCGGCACGGCGAACAGTGCGGTGGCGCCGGCCAGCGCCGGTTCCAGGCCGGCCGGCTCGTCGAAGTCGGCGAGGGCCAGCTCGGCCCCGGCGTCGGCGAGCGCCACGGCGGCGGGTGCGGTGCTGTCCCGTACCAGCGCGCGCACCGGCCGGCCGGCGGCCAGCAGCCGGCGTGCCGTCGCACCGCCCTGCTTCCCGGTGGCGCCGGTCACGACGACGATGCCCTGGGCCGCGCCGGTGTCGGCGTCGGAGCGGACGGATTCGGCGGTCATGTGGTCCTCCTTCTTCGCCCGGGCCTGGTTGCGGATGGGGTGTGCTCGACCCGAGCTATCTGAGACACTCCAACCCGGTTGGCTCCGAGGGCACAAGGGGTTTCGTGACATGACCGCAGTGATCGACGGCGGCGACCGGGCCGACGCCCGCCGCAACCGGGCGAAGGTGCTGTCCGCCGCCGGAGCGGCGTTCGCCGAGCACGGACTCGACGTCCCGCTCGGCGACATCGCACGCCGGGCCGGTGTCGGCACGGGCACCGTGTACCGGCATTTCCCGAGCAAGCAGGCCCTCCTGGAAGCGGTGCACGCCCAGCACCTGAACGACCTGATCGCCTCCGGGGAGCGGCGGATGGCCCGGTCCGCGCCCACCGAGGCGTTCTTCGGGTTCCTTCTGGAGGTCGTCGAGACGTCCCAGCGGCGCGGACCGGTCTGTGACCTGGTGACCGCCGACCCGAGCTGGCCGCGCCCGGTGCTCACGGCGGCCGTGCAGCGGTTCCGCCAGGTCCTGACCGCCCTGCTCCACGCGGCGCAGCGGGCGGGCGGCGTCCGTCCCGGCCTGGGCCCCGAGGACGTGGCCGCGTTCGCCGTCGGGTGCACCGCGATGCTTGCCGCGCGCCGCGACCGTCAGGCCGGCCTCGCGCTCGTCCGGCTCGCCCTGGACGGGCTGCGGCCGTCCACTTCCGTCACGGAACAAGCATCCTTTCGTGACGGCGTCCACCGGACGATCGGCGCCGGCTGCGAGGAGTGCGGGGCCGCGCTCGCACCCCGGCCCACCGGCCGCCCGCTGCGCTACTGCGGAGCCACCTGCCGACAACGGGCCCGCCGCCGACGCCTGGCCGACTGAGACCAGTGCCCCGAACGCCCTGCCTTCACGATCGGGCGGTGCTGAGCGCGTGCGTCCCCACCGCCGGTTGCGGAACCGGTCACGGCGTCAGTGCCGCCGGTGCGACCGGGTGGGGCCACCCGACTTTCGTCACCAGCCGGTCCTGAACTCCCACCGTGACCAAGGACTTGAGGTGCACTCACTGCGGGAATGCCGGACTCGACCAGGGCTTCGTCGAGAACGACGCCCAGCACAGCTCGGGCGACGCCCGCTGGGTCGCGGGTCCGCTGGAGCGCGGCCTGTTCGGCGGAGCAAAGCAGTGGGGCCGGCCCCACTTCCAGATCGACGCCTTCCGCTGCCCGCACTGCGGCCACCTGGAACTCTTCGCCCGCCAACAGCTCGGCTAGGCCTGTCCGCCGCCGTTCGCCCTCCGGCGTGCAGCCGAACGACCTACCGGAACGGCCCCGCACCGATCCCGGCCAGGTCTTCCGCCAGGTCCGCCAAGGTCAGTTCGGGGTTGAGGGCGGCCACCAGGCCGTCCGTCAGCGGCTCGCCGGCGAAGACGGCGCGGACGGCTGCCAGGTCGATCTCGGTTTCCAGGCACTCCTCGGCGTGCGCGTGGTACGCCGCCGGCCGGCGGCCCGTCAGCAGCGCGAACAGGCCGTCCGCGCCGTCGGGATCAGGCACGGGCGGGAAGTCGATCGTGCCGTGCTTCCACGCCGGGTCGGCGGTCTCGCGCCACAGACAGGCTGTCACCACAGGGGTGTCGTTCTCGTCGCTGAACGCCGGTTCGGCGACCTGCGCGGCAAAGGCGGCGGGCACCTCGTCCAGCACACCGGGCCACACCTCGCCGTCGTTGCCGTACGGGCTCATCTCCGCCTCGTGGGCGAACCCGCGCACGTACGCCCCGCCCGGACCGAACACGATCGCGTACTCGTCGCCGCAGCCGTCCCGCATCGAGGCCATCTCCTCACCCGACGCCACGCCCCACCGCGCGTCGTAGCTGAAGCACCGGTCGCCCCATGCGGGCAGCAGGATCGCGTCCAGCGCCGCCAAGGCCCGGCAGTGGTCCCGGAGTTCGGCGATCCCGGGCAGCGCCGCAGCAACGCGTTCAACAGTCATCCCGCCATCCAAGCAGGTCGCGCCCACACCACCGGCCCCAAAACCGCATGCCCGGGACCGCCGCCGCACCCCACAATGTCGCATGCTGATCGATCACTGGCCCGTGCTGGGCCTGCGTCTGAGGACGCCCCGGTTGGAGCTCCGGCTGCCCCGGGACGGGGAGTTGGCCGCGCTGGCCGCGCTCGCGGCGGAGGGTGTCCACGAACCCGGCCGGATGCCCTTCATGGTCCCGTGGACGGACCTGCCGCCCGCCGAGCGGGCCCGCGCGGTGGTGCAGCACCACTGGCGGCGGCTCGGGACGTGGTCGCCGGACGACTGGGCGCTCAACCTCACCGTGTTCGCGGATGGGCAGGTGGTGGGCCTGCAGACCCTCGCCGCGCGGAACTTCGGCGTGCTGCGGCAGGTGAGCACCGGGTCGTGGCTGGGCGCGGCGCACCAGGGGCGGGGCATCGGCACGGAGATGCGCGCGGCCGTCCTGCACCTGGCCTTCGCGGGGCTGGGCGCCGACGAGGCGGTCTCGGCCGCGTTCGCGGACAACGCCGCCTCCTCCGCCGTCTCCCGCAAGCACGGCTACCGGCCGGACGGCGTCGAGCATGTCGTGGTGCGCGGCCGCCGGGTGACGTCCCACCGGTTCCGACTGCCCCGCGCCGACTGGGAGGCCCGCCGCACCACCCCCGTCACGATCGACGGCCTGGCGCCCTGCCTCCCCCTCTTCGGCCTGCCCGACCCTCAGCCCTGAACCCCGCCGTCGCCCCCCGCCCCCCGCTCTTCGCTGCGCCGGACAGGCCTATGCCTCGCCGTCGCCCCCCGTCTCCCGCTCTTCGCTGCGCCGGACAGGCCTACGCCCCGCCGTCGCCCCCGCAGGAGGTGCGGACCTTCAGGGTGGGGAGGAGCTCGACGTGGTACGCGGGGAGGCCGGTCGGGTCGTCGAGGCGGCGGAGCAGGAGTTCGAGGGCGGTGGCGCCGACGGACTTCTTGGGCGGGGCGACGGCGGTGAGCGGGGGTGCGGCGAGGGCGGCGAAGACGTCGTCGTAGGAGATCAGGGCGACGTCCTCGGGGACGCGCAGGCCGCGGATGCGCAGCAGGGGCGGGAGTTGGATGGCGTCCTGGTCGTTGTGGACGAGGACGGCGCGGACGCCGTCGGCGACGGCTTCGGCGATCTGCTCGGCAACCCATTCGGGGTCGGGGACGCCGGTGGGGCTGCCGGGGCGGTGCATGTCGATGACGGGGCGGGTGCGCAGGCCGAGCAGGGGGACGGCTTCGGCGTAGCCGGTGCGGACCTGGTGGGCCGTCCAGGTGTCGGCGCGGGCGGCGAGCAGCACGGTGTCGTGGCCGAGGGCGGCGAGGTGGCGCAGGGCGAGCAGGACGCCGTGGCGGTGGTCGGAGCCGACCGCGTCGAGTTCGGCGGCGGCGCTGCCCGGGTCGGCCTTGCGTTCCACCAGGACGGCGGGGACGGGGAGTTCGGCGAGCCAGTGGTGGTCGCCGGGGTGGTGCGGCGGGTCTCCGGGTTGCCAGTTGGGGGTGAGCAGCAGGCCGTCGACGCCGGAGTCGAGCAGGCGCTCGACCTGGGCGCGGTCGTCGCGGGCCTCGTAGGCGGCGATGCCGAGGACGAGGCGGGCGCCGGCGGTGGTGGCGGCGGCGCGGGCGCCGGCGATCACTTCGTCGAAGTAGGAGCCGACGGTGGGGACGAGCATGCCGATGACCCGGTCGTGGTGGCCGGGGCGGGCGTTCGGGCCGCTGTCGGGGAGGGCGACGGAGCCGTGCGAGCGGGCGAGTTCGCCCGCGTCGGCGAGGGCGGCGACGTCCCGGCGGACGGTGACCGCGGGGATGCCGAGGCGGGCGGCCAGGTCGACCACCCGGACGGTGCCGAGGTCGCGCACGACCTGCAGGATCCGTGCCCGGCGTTCCTCTGCCGTGACGGTCATGGCGTCCCCTCCTGGTTCGGGCCGCGGCCCGGGCGGACCGCGAGGGCGGTTGCCGCGACCGGTACCACGACAACCACTCGATCAATTTTTATCATTCGATCGCCATTCGATCGAAAGGTCTGAATGTATTGACTCGATCACATGCCGCTGGGCTCCGGAACGGCCGGCGCGCCGATCATCCTGGCGGGCTACGGTACCGGTACCGCCCGCTGTGCTGCGGGCTTCACCACCGGCCCGCCCGCCACCACCGCGCGCGTCTCCTGCTGTGCGCGCAGCGGCAGCGGCTGTGGCTGTGGCTGTGGCTGTGGCTGGTGCGACGACGTGACCGTCACCAAGGCCCGAGCAGCCGCCACGAGGAAGGCCGGGCTCAGCGCGGGTCCACCGCGTGAAGCTCACCCCCGTCCCACTCCAACCAGCGGGTGATGCCGATCTCCCGCAGGAACGGATAGTCGTGGCTGGCGACGATCAGCGCGCCCCGGTAGCCCGCGAGGGCCTGGGTGAGCTGGCGGACGCTGGCCAGATCCAGGTTGTTGGTCGGCTCGTCGAGCAGCAGCAGCTGCGGCGGCGGGTCGGCCAGAAGCAGCGCCGCCAGCGTCGCCCGGAAGCGCTCGCCGCCGGAGAGCGTGCCGGCTGGTTGGTCGGCCCGGGCGCCGCGGAACAGGAACCGGGCCAGCCGGGCCCGGACGTCGTTGTCCGTGGCGGCCGGGGCGTGCGCCTTGACGTTCCGGAAGACGGTGGCTTCGTCGTCCAGCACGTCGAGGCGCTGCGGCAGGTACCGCATCGGCACCGGCGTGGTGATCATGCCCTCGGCGGGGGCGAGTTCGCCCGCGACGGTGCGCAACAGCGTGGTCTTGCCGGAGCCGTTGCGGCCGATCAGGGCGACCCGCTCGGGGCCGCGCAGCTCCAGGTCGACCATGCCGCCGTACGCCAGCCGGACCCGTTCGAGCAGCAGCACGCTGCGCCCGGCGGGGACGGCGGTGCGGGGCAGGTCGATGCGGATCTCCGCGTCGTCACGCACCGCCTCCTCGGCGACGGCGAGCCGCTCCTTGGCCTCGTTGAGGCGTTCGGTGTGCATGCCGCGCAGCCGGCCGGCGGTCTCCTCTCCCTTGCCCTGGAGCTTGTCGGCGAGGGCCTTGGGGTCGTTGCGCCGGATCGAGCGCTGCTTGCCGTAGGCCGCGGACTTGGCGAGCCGCTGGGTGGCCTCGACCAGATCCCGCTTCTGCCGCTTCACATCGGCCTCGGCGTTGCGGACCAGGCGCTCGGCGGTCTCCTGCTCGGCCGCGAGGGTCTGCTGGTAGGCGCTGAAGTTGCCGCCGTACCAGGTGACTTCGCCGTCCCGCAGGTCGGCGATCTGGTCGACCCGCTCCAGCAGCTCCCGGTCGTGGCTGACCAGCAGCAGCACGCCCGGGAAGGCGGCCACCGCGTCGTACAGCCGGGCCCGGGCCTGGGCGTCCAGGTTGTTGGTCGGCTCGTCGAGCAGCAGCACGTCGGGACGGCGCAGCAGCAGTGCGGCGAGGTGCAGCAGAACGGCCTGGCCGCCGGAGAGTTCGCCGGTGGTGCGGTCGAGGTGCAGCCCCGTCAGGCCGAGACGGTCGAGGGTGGCGCGGGCGCGCTCCTCGACGTCCCAGTCGTCGCCGATGGTGGTGAAGTGCCGTTCGTCGGCGTCTCCCGACTCGATGGCGTGCAGGGCCTCACGCTTGGCGCGGATGCCGAGCGTCTCGTCCACCCGCTGGTCGGCGGCGACCGTCAGGTCCTGTGGCAGGTAGGCGAGTTCACCGGCGATCCGGACGGTGCCGGAGGCCGGGGTGAGCTCGCCGGCGATCAGCCGCAGCAGGGTGGACTTGCCGGCGCCGTTCAGGCCGACCAGCCCCGTCCGGCCCGGGCCGACCGCGAGATGGAAACCGCTCAGCACGGGACGGCCGTCGGGCCATTCGAAGCCGAGGTCGGTGCAGAGGATCGAGGTGGTGGGTTGCGCCATGGAGGGCCTCCGTCAGTTGCCGTGGAAAGTGGGGACAACACGGGGAGACACCGAGGACGCGGGTACGAGAAGGGCCGTCACGGGATCAAAGAAAGAACCCGCACGGGAGCCATGGATCGCTGCCCTGCCGAGGTCGCACTCGCGCCCGCACGCCGAGAAACCCGGATACAGCACGGGTGTGGCGTGGCGCGGTGTCTCATGACCTCAGACAAGCAACGGCCTTCTCCAGACATGCGGGAATGTGACGCCTCCGAGCGTACGGAACCCCCGCCACCGCGCGCAACGGAATTAGGTCCCCTCCCTTCGTCCGGCAGGAGCGCAGGCCGGCCCGGCCGGGAGCGCTTCGCCCGCCGTCTAAAATCGACTCATCATGACTGCCACTCTCGTCGTCAAGGACCTCGCCGCCGGTCACGGTGAGCGCACGCTGTTCTCCGGGCTCGACCTGGTCGTCGCCCCGGGGGACGTGATCGGGCTGGTCGGGGTGAACGGCGCGGGCAAGTCCACCCTGCTGCGGCTGCTGGCCGGCCTGGACGTGCCGGAGGGCGGCAGCCTGAAGCTGAGCCCGCCGACGGCGAATGTCGGCCACCTGCCGCAGGAGCCGGAGCGGCGGGAGGGCGAGTCGGTGCGTGACTTCCTGGCCCGCCGGACGGGCGTCGCGGCGGCGCAGGCCGCGCTGGACGAGGCGACCGAGGGCCTGGTGGAGGGCCGCCCGGGCGCGGACGACGCGTACGCGGCGAGCCTGGACCGCTGGCTGGACCTGGGCGGCGCGGACCTGGAGGAGCGGGCCGAGGAGGTCGCCGACCAGCTGGGCCTGAAGGTCTCGCTGGACCTGCCGATGACGGCGCTGTCCGGCGGCCAGGCGGCCCGGGCGGGCCTGGCTTCGCTGCTGCTGTCCCGCTACGACGTGTTCCTGCTGGACGAGCCCACCAACGACTTGGACCTGGACGGCCTGGAGCGCCTGGAGTCCTTCGTCAAGGGCCTGCGCGCCGGCACCGTGCTGATCAGCCACGACCGCGAGTTCCTGGCCCGCACCGTCACCCGGGTGCTCGAACTGGACCTGCACCAGCACCAGGTGAACCTGTACGGCGGCGGCTACGAGTCGTACCTGGAGGAGCGGGCGATCTCCCGCCGGCACGCCCGGGAGCAGTACGAGGAGTACGCGGACACCAAGGCCGGCCTGGAGGCGCGCGCGCAGATGCAGCGCAACTGGCTGGAGCACGGGGTGCGCAACGCCCGGCGCAAGGGCGGTGACAACGACAAGAAGGCCCGCGCGCAGCGCGCCGAGTCCACCGAGAAGCAGGCCGCGAAGGCCCGGCAGACCCAGCGGATGATCGAGCGGCTGGACGTGGTGGAGGAGCCCCGCAAGGAGTGGGAGCTGCGGATGGAGATCGCCGCCGCGCCGCGCTCCGGCTCGGTGGTGGCGACGCTCCGTCAGGCATCCGTCAAGCGCGGCGAGTTCGTGTTCGGCCCGGTGGACCTGCAGATCGACTGGGCGGACCGGGTGGCGATCACCGGCGCGAACGGCGCGGGCAAGTCGACGCTGCTGGCGGCGCTGCTGGGCCGGCTGGAGCTGGACTCGGGCAGTGCGGCGCTCGGTTCGGGTGTGCAGATCGGCGAGGTGGAGCAGGCCCGCGGCCACCTGTTCGGCGGCGACACCGGGCGTCCGCTGCTGGAGGCGTTCTCCGCCGCCGTGCCGGACCTGAACCCGGAGGACGTGCGCACCCTGCTGGCCAAGTTCGGCCTGAAGGCGGTGCACGTGCTGCGCCCGGCCGCGACCCTCTCCCCGGGCGAGCGGACCCGGGCGGCGCTGGCGCTGCTGCAGGCCCGCGGGGTGAACCTGCTGGTGCTGGACGAGCCGACGAACCACCTGGACCTGCCCGCGATCGAGCAGTTGGAGTCGGCGCTGGCCTCCTACACCGGCACCCTGCTGCTGGTCACCCACGACCGCCGGATGCTGGACACGGTGAAGGTGAACCGGCGGCTGGTGGTCGCGGACGGCAGGGTCTCCGAGGCCTGACCGGCAAGTACTGGCAAGGCCGGGTCTTCCACCCGGTCGCCGCCATGTGCTGTGCTGTCGCCCATGGTTGACAGTGCATCCACCACCGAAGCGCCGTCCTTCCCGACGGTGCCGCTGCGCCCGATGAGGGTGCCCGTCGAAGAGGCGGCGGACCGCTGCCGGGACTTCCACCAGGTGATGGCGCAGCGCCGCACCGTCCGCGACTACTCGACCCGCCCGCTGCCCGAGGGCGTGCTGGAGTGGGCGATCCGCACGGCGGCGACGGCGCCCAGCGGGGCGCACGTGCAGCCGTGGCGGTTCGTGGTGGTGACCGATCCGGAGCGCAAGCGGCGGCTGCGGGAGGCCGCCGAGGCGGAGGAGCGCGAGTTCTACGGGCACCGGGCGTCCGAGGAGTGGCTGGCGGCGCTGGCCCCGATCGGCACCGACTGGCGCAAGCCGTTCCTGGAGGACGCGCCCGCGGTGATCGTGGTGTTCGAGGTGCACAAGGGCCCCAACTCGCCCCGCCCGTACTACACGAAGGAGAGCGTGGGCATCGCCGTCGGTCTGCTGCTGGCCTCGCTGCACCAGGCGGGCCTGGCCACCCTGACGCACACGCCGAGCCCGATGCGCTTCCTGAACGAGATCTGCGAGCGCCCGCAGGAGGAGCGCGCCGCGTACGTGATCCCGGTCGGCTACCCGGCGGACGACGCCCGGGTGCCGGATCTGGAGCGCAAGCCGCTGGACGAGGTGCTGGTCCGGCTCTGACGGCCCGGGGCAGCGTACGGCCGGGGCGGCGCTCCGGGCGTGCGCGACCCCGCCCCGGCCCAGGCCGTGAAAGAGCCGTGAGGGTACGGAATAGTGCTGGTCGGAGGGGTCGCGGATGACCCATACTCCCGATCATGAGCCATTCCACCGACACACCTGACACCGCCGTACCTGACACCGCCGTACCCGACCGCGCCGCGCCCGCCACCGGCACCTCCGGCACCGCGGTGAGCCCGCTGACCGCGGGCCGCCCGCCCGAGCTGCTGCCGATCGGCGGCGGCGCCCACCTGCGCCGCCGCCGGCCGGCCGACGCCGCCGGGCTGAACGCCGCGGTGATCGCCAACCTCGACCACCTGCGCCCGTACATGCCGTGGGCCGCCACGGCGCCGACGCTGCCGGAGAGCGAGCAGCTCTCGGTGCGCGGCGAGCAGGTCTGGGACGAGGGCACCGACTTCATGTACCTGCTCGGCCTGGACGCGGACCCGGCCGTGGTGATCGGCGGTTTCGGCCTGCACGGCCGGATCGGCCCGGGCGCGCTGGAGATCGGCTACTGGGTGCACCGCGAGCACACCGGCCGCGGCCTGGCCACCGCCGCCGCCCGCGCGCTCACCGAGGCCGCGCTGGCCCTGCCGGGCATCACCCGGGCGGAGATCCACTGCGACGAGTCGAACGCCGCGAGCGCCGCCGTGCCGCGCAAGCTCGGCTACACGCTGGACCGGATCGACTCGGTGACGCCGACCGCCCCGGCGGAGACCGGCCGCAAGATGATCTGGGTGACGGGCTCCTGACACCCACGCGGCAGTACTGACGGGGACGGACGGCGGCCGTCCCCGTTCGTGTTTTCCGGCCGCCGAAGGACGTTCCCCGGCAGCCGTGCCTCAGCGGCCCGCGAGCCGTTCGATCAGCACCTGCCAGCCGTCGGCGAGCGCGGTGCCGAGGTCGCCGGGGCAGCGCTCGGCGCGCTGCGCGGCGTCGGCCCGGTCCATCGCCAGGAAGAGCAGCGGCGGGCCTTCGAGGGCGCTGGTCAGCTGGAAGGCGAGAGTGTCCAGGTCGGACAGGCCGAGCGACGCCTGCCCGAGCAGCATCCGGATGTGCGGCTGGGTGAACACCGGCCCGCCGGCCGGGACGGTGCCCTTGCGTTCGATCGCGGCGCGCGCGATGTCGTGCCGCGCCAGCAGGAACCTGGTCCGCTCGCGGCCGTAGGCGATCAGCCGGTCGATCGGGTCGGCGCCCGGGCCGAGCGGCGGCGCGCCGGAGAGCACCTCGTTCTGGAAGCACTGTTCCTCGGCGTCCAGCAGGGCGCGGAAGATGCCCGCCCGGGTGCCGAAGCGGCGGAAGACCGTGCCTTTGCCCAGGCCGGCGCGTTCGGCGAGCCCGTCCATGGTGACTTTCTCGGCGCCGAGCTCGGCGATCATCGCGCGGGCCGTGCACAGCAGGGCCTCGCGGTTGCGGGCCGCGTCCGCTCGCTCGACCGGGGGCTTGCCGAAGGGGACGTCCATGGCAGCCAATTTACCTTCCGAGAGAAACGGGGTAAAGTCCGGTTCGTCGAAGCGGGGTAAAGTCCGCTTCGGCGGGTGCGGCATCCCCGGCCGCATCGCCCCGCCCCGCCCGTCCACGTCCGCCATCCCCGGCGGGCCGGATTCCGAGGAGAACTGTCATGCACCTGTTCCGCCTGGACGCCAGCATCCTGCCCGCCACCTCGACCAGCTCCGAGCTGGCCGACACCGCCCACGCCGAGTGGGACGTCGCCCACCCGGAGGGCACCGTCACCCGCCGCCACCTGGGCACCGACCCGCTGCCCGGCGACGTCTGGACCCACGCCACCCTCGCGAGCTTCACCCCCGAGGACCAGCGCACCGAGGAGCAGCGCGCCGCCGCCGCGCTCGGCGCCGAGCTCGCCGAGGAGCTGCGCGCCGCGGACGCCGCGATCATCGCCGTCCCGCTGTACAACTGGGGCGTCTCGCAGCACTTCAAGACCTGGGTCGACGTGGTGATCGCCGGCGCCGGCCCGACCGCCCAGCTGCTCAAGGACAAGCCGGTCCTGCTGGTCACCTCGGCGGGCGGCGGCTTCGCCCCCGGCACCCCGCGCGAGGGCTGGGACCACTCCACCCCGTACCTGGAGCGCGTCCTGCGCGACGTCTGGGGCGCCGACCTGACGGTGGTCCGCCGCGAGCTGACCCTCGCCGCCGTCAACCCGGCGATGGAGAGCCTGCGCGACCTGGCCGCCGAGTACCACACCCACGCGCTGGACGCCGCCCGCGATGCCGGCAAGAAGCTGGTCCGCACCTGACGCGCCACCACCAACGACCGGGCGCCGGAAGGGAATTGACCCTTCCGGCGCCCTCCGCGTTCCGCGCCCGCCGGCCCCGACGTCCGCGCGGCGGCCCGGGGTCGACAGGCGCACGGGAATGACGCGCACTCGGGACAAATCGATCACCAATCACCTTTCCCCCACTATTCCATCATCCCGGATGATCAAGACATAGGCCGTGCTCGCCATATTCCGGAACCATTCGAGCAATAGTCGAGGTAAACCGGCCAGGGGTGGCCGATTTGCACTCAAAGATTTCGCTTGACATGAGCACGCAGCAAAATCATGCTTATCCGCGGGCCGTGATCAACAGATCCGGCCCGCGCCTCGGCGTCCGCCGGGTCGTTCGTTTCCAGCCGAAAGGACAGGCATGAACAACTTCCTGCGTCGCAGGGCCGGCATCATCGGCGCCGCACTTCTCGCCGCCACCGCCATGACCGCCATACCCGCCCAGGCCGAGGGGAGCTGGAGCTCCTACATCACGAGCTGGAACTCCGGCAACGAATCGCGCCGCTGGACCGACAACCACACCGACGGCGACGCCACCACGGTCAGCTTCTCCGGCTGCAACATCCACTCCGGTTCCAACGCCATCCAGCTGGAGCTGGACCGCGACATCTCGTACTGGCCGGACGCCACCTACGGCACCCGCAACAACTACTGCGACACCAGCAGCTGGGGCACGATGACCGACAAGGGCAACTTCTACTTCATCGACTACCACGACGGCCCGATCGACGTGAGCAGCGTCTACACGGCATACTGACGTCAATTGCCCGGTCGGCGCCGGAATTCCCCGGCGCCGACCGGGCGAATACATCCGCTCTGAAAACGGAATGCCATGCCGATCAAGATTTCGAACTGCTCGTTCAGTTATCGCCGCGGGATGCCGGTCATCGAGCAGTTGAGCATCTCCTTCGAACCCGGGGCAACCGTGCTGCTCGGGCCCAACGGCGCCGGAAAATCGACGCTGATGGGAATTGCCGCCACGGCGCTGAAACCGAAGGCCGGCGAAATCAGCCTGGGAGACGTCACCGTCAACGGCCGGTCGGCCGTCCGGGCGTACCGGCGCAAGGTCGGCTGGCTCCCGCAGCAGGTCCGCCCGGTGGCCGGGCTCAAGGTCCGCGAGCAGGTCGCGTACGGCGGCTGGCTCAAGGGCATGGACCGCGGCTCGGCCTGGGACGCCTCGGCCGCCGCCCTCGCGAAGGTCCGGCTGACCCAGCTCGCCGACCGCCGCAGCACCGAACTCTCCGGCGGGCAGCTCCGCCGCCTCGGCATCGCGCAGGCGCTGGTGCACGACGCGGAGGTGGTGCTGCTCGACGAGCCCACCGCCGGTCTCGACCCGGCGCAGCGCTCGGCCTTCCGCAAGCTGCTCGCCGAACTCCAGGACACCGTGAGCTTCATCGTGTCGACCCATCAGACCGAGGACCTGGCCGCGAGTTACCGCAGCGTGGTCGTCCTCGACCAGGGGCAGGTCAGGTACCAGGGCTCCATCGCGGAGTTCCTCGGCCGGGTGCCGGCCGCGGTGTCCGAGGAGCGCCGGGCCGAGGCCGCGTACTCCGAACTCGTCGTCGAGGAGGCGTGATGCGCTGGTCCACCCTGCTGCGTACCTCGATCGCGCTGCGGGTCGCCCCGGCGCTGCTGATCTGGGTGGTGGCGTACGTCGGCAACGTCAACGCCTGGGTGGTGCAGGGCTATTGGGAGTCCGTCACGGCCCAGAGCTCGTTCCTGCTGGGCTTCACCGCCCCGGCCTGCGCCGCGTGCGCCGCCTGGGAGGGCACCCGGGTGCGGGCCTCCCGGGTGCTGGACGGGGCACCCGTCAGGTCGGCGGCGGCGATCGCGGCCTGGCGGATGCTGCCCGTCCTCGCGATGGGCCTGATCGCCGTGCTGCTGCCGCTCGCGCTGCTGGCGCCGGAGGCCGCCGGGTCGCCGGGCGGGCCGACGCTGTCGATCCTGGGCTCCGAACTGCTCGTGGTGGCGGCCCACACCGCCCTCGGGTACGCCGCCGGCCACTCGCTGCCGACTCTGCTGGCGGTGCCGCTGGTCACCGTGACGAGCTTCGTGTGGATGGCGTACCCGGCCTCGCTGAACACGCTCTGGGTCCGGCAATTGAACGGTCACAACTTCTCCGAGTGCTGCGCGCTCGACCAGCAGGTGTCGTACCGGGCTCTCGCCGCGGCCGGCCTGGTCGCCCTCGGCGTGATCGCGGGCGCCCTGCTGTGGCTCGCCGGGACGGCCTGGCTGCTGCGGACGGCCTCGGCGCTCGCCGTCGCGGCCGCGCTGACCGCCGGATCGCTGGTCGCGATGCCGCTCGGGTACCAGGCGTCGGTGGCCCGGGACGAGAGCCTGCTGCGGTGCGACTCCGGACGTCCGCAGCTGTGCCTGTGGCCGGAGCAGCGCGAGGCCGGGGCCGACATCCGGGCCTGGGCGGACCAGGCGCACGCGCAACTCGCCGCCGCGGGCGTGCAGGGCTCCGGCCGGCTGACCCTGCTCTCCGCGCGCCCCTCGCGGGGCGAGGTGGTCAACGCGGTCGCCCGCTCCGCCGTCACCCACACCGTGCCGGACTGCGCCCGCGGCGGCGCCTGGCCGGGCTCCCGCGCCGTCGGGCCGGTCAACGCCTGGCTGACGGTCAGCGCGGGCGGCGCGCTCAAGGACCTGAAGGGCAAGCTCCGCCCGGACGACGCCCAGTTGGTCAGCCGGGTCGTCGCGGCCCCGGCCGAGGCCCAACTCGCCTGGTTCCAGCGCAATGCGGAGACCCTGACGTCCTGCGACCGGACTCCGGACCTGGACCCGGGCCACTACCTCGCCGACGCGCCGGGACGGGGGTAGCCGTGCTCTGGTGGTTGCGCGTACGGGCGCTCCCGGCGGTGCTGGCCGGCACCGTGCTGGCGGTGCTGCTGGGCTCGCAGGCCCGGTCGATCGTGGTGCCGGTCCCGATCGTGGTGGGCGGGATCTCCTTCCCCCTGCCGATGGCCTTCCTGCTGCCGCTGATCCCGGTCTGCCTGTTCCTGTACGGCTACGGGCGGGCCGACGCGGCCGTCGAACGGACGGCGGTGCGCCGCGTCCCGCTGCTGGACGTGGCCGCGGTGCTCGGGGCGACGGCGGTGGCGGGCGCCGCCGGGTTCCACTCGGCGACCGGGGTGATGGTGGCCCGGGACTTCGCCGGCTACCTGGGGCTGGCGCTGATCGTCCGCTGGTGCGCGGGGGTGCTGACGGCGGGCCTGGTGATCTCCGTGTTCCCGTTCGTCTGCGCCTCGTTGGGGATCCGGGCCGGCGTCCCGCGGGTCTGGGCGTGGCCGTTCCTGCCCGCCGGTTCGGTGCCCGCCGCGCTGGAGGTGCTGGTGCTGCTGCTGGTGGGTCTCCTGCTGCTGTGGCACGGCCCGCTGGAGTGGTCGCGGCGGGCGGATCTCGCCACGAGCTGAACCGTCGGAGCGACCGGGAGGCCACCACCGAGTGACCTCCCGGTGCGGCGAATTGACGTCAGTCCACTGGAGGGTGACGTTCCGTCCGATTTGTTGACCGCCCGGGTCCGGTTCCGCCCACTCGGGACTACGATCGATCGATGACGGACACCACACCCAGAGCAGACGACAGAGCCGCGGTCGCGGCCAGGTTCCCGGCCCTCCACGCGCCGCAGCGCTGGGAGTGGGGCGGCATCGACGCGCAGTTCACCACGGAGCTGCCGCCGGACGAACTGGTCACCAACATCCACCTGGTGGGTTTCAGCGAGGGCCGCGTGGTCCTCTGCCGCGACGTACGCGGCCACTGGTTCCTGCCCGGCGGCACCCGCGAGGCCGCCGAGAGCATCGAATCCTGCCTGGCCCGCGAACTGCGCGAGGAGGCCGGCGCCCGCCTCACCGGCCCCCCGACCTGGATCGGCCACCACCTCGCCGTCTCCGAGGGCCCCACCCCCTACCGCCCCTGGCAGCCCCACCCCGTCAAGGCCTGGCTCTGGGGCTGGGCCGAAGTCCTCGTCGACTCCGCCCCCACCAACCCCGCCGACGGCGAACAGGTCCTCGAAGTCCGCCTCACCACCCCCGAAGAGGCCCAACACCTCCTCACCCACCACCGCGACCCCTGGTGGCCCGAACTGGTCGCCCTGGCAACGGAATCCCGCGCCACGAGCTGACCCACCGAGCGGGCCGCCACGGCACTGAGCGGAAGTGACGGACCGTCAGAACTGGCCTCGGCCACGGCGCCGGCCGGCCCGGGTGGGACCGGCCGACGGTCGGTGGCCTACTTGCCCAGGCCCGCGCGGCGGAGGGCGTCGGCCATGGCGGAGTTGGCGGGCGGGGGCGGGGTGCGGTCGGACTGGCGGCGGTCCTGGCGCGGTGGGCGGGAGTCGCGGCGGTTGCCGGTCTCGCGGGGGCCGGCGGCAGGCCGGGTCTCCTCGTCGAGGCGCAGCGTGAGGCCGATGCGCTTGCGCTGGACGTCCACGGCGGTGACCTTGGCGCGGACGATGTCGCCGGGCTTGACCACCTCGCGCGGGTCCTTGACGAAGTTCCTGGAGAGCGCGGAGACGTGCACCAGGCCGTCCTGGTGGACGCCGATGTCGACGAAGGCGCCGAACGCGGCGACGTTGGTGACCACGCCTTCCAGGATCATGCCGATCTCCAGGTCGGAGATCTTCTCCACGCCGTCCTTGAAGCTGGCGGTCTGGAACGCGGGCCGCGGGTCGCGGCCGGGCTTGTCGAGTTCGCCGAGGATGTCGGTGACGGTCGGCACGCCGAAGGTGTCGTCGGCGAAGTCGCCGGGCCGCAGCGCGCGCAGCACCGCTCCGTTGCCGATCAGCGAGCTGAGCTCGCCGCCCGTCGCGGCGAGGATGCGGCGGACCACGGGGTAGGCCTCGGGGTGCACCGCGGAGGCGTCCAGCGGGTCGTCGCCGTCGGCGATGCGCAGGAAGCCCGCGCACTGTTCGAACGCCTTGGGGCCGAGCCGGGAGACGTCCTTGAGCGCCCGCCGGGTCCGGAACGGCCCGTTCGCGTCGCGGTGGGCGACGATGTTGTCGGCCAGCGTGCCGGTGATGCCGGAGACCCGGGTGAGCAGCGGCGCGGAGGCGGTGTTGACGTCCACGCCGACGGCGTTGACGCAGTCCTCGACGACGGCGTCCAGCGAGCGGGAGAGCTTGAGTTCGCTCAGGTCGTGCTGGTACTGGCCGACGCCGATCGACTTGGGGTCGATCTTGACGAGTTCGGCCAGCGGGTCCTGCAGGCGGCGGGCGATGGAGACGGCGCCGCGGATGGAGACGTCGAGGCCGGGCAGTTCCTGGGCGGCGAACGCGGAGGCGGAGTACACGGAGGCGCCGGCCTCGCTGACCATCACCTTGGTGAGCCCGAGCTCGGGGTGACGCTTGATCAGGTCGGCGGCGAGGCGGTCGGTCTCCCGGGAGGCGGTGCCGTTGCCGATCGCCACCAGGTCCACCTTGTGCTCGGCGGCCAGCCGGGCCAGCACACCGAGCGCCGCGTCCCACTTGTTGGCGGGCTGGTGCGGGTAGATCGTCTCGTGCGCGACGACCTTGCCGGTGGCGTCCACGACGGCGACCTTGACGCCGGTGCGGAAGCCCGGGTCGAGGCCCATGGTGGCACGGGTGCCGGCGGGGGCGGCGAGCAGCAGGTCGCGCAGGTTGGCGGCGAAGACCCGCACCGCCTCGTCCTCGGCCTCGGCCCGCAGCCGGGTGCGCTGGTCGATGCCGAGGCGGACCAGGATGCGGGTGCGCCAGGCCCAGCGGACGGTGTCGGTGAGCCACTTGTCGGCGGGCCGGCCGCGGTCGGCGATGCCGAACCGGGCGGCGATCCGCTGCTCGTAGTCGCTCGCGCCGGGCAGGTCGGCCTCTTCCGCGCCGTCGTACGGGGAGAGTTCGAGGTCGAGGACCTCTTCCTTCTCGCCGCGCAGCATGGCCAGGATCCGGTGCGAGGGCAGCTTGGTGTACGGCTCGGCGAAGTCGAAGTAGTCGGCGAACTTGGCGCCGTCCTGCTCCTTGCCGTCGCGGACCTTGGCGACCAGCCGGCCGCGGGTCCACATCCGGGTGCGCAGCGAGCCGACCAGGTCGGCGTCCTCGCCGAAGCGTTCGACCAGGATCGCGCGGGCGCCCTCCAGCGCGGCGGCGGCGTCGGCGACCTGCTCGTTCGCGTAGCCGGCCGCGAGGAGGGCCGGGTCCTGCGTCGGGTCGGCGAGCAGCGTGTCGGCCAGCGGTTCGAGGCCGGCCTCGCGGGCGATCTGCGCCTTGGTGCGCCGCTTGGGCTTGTACGGGAGGTAGATGTCCTCCAGGCGGGCCTTGGAGTCGGCGGCGAGGATCTGGGCGCGCAGTTTGTCGTCCAGCTTGCCCTGGGAGTCGATGGACTCCAGGACGGCGGTGCGGCGCTCCTCCAGTTCGCGCAGGTAGCGCAGCCGCTCCTCCAGGGTGCGCAGCTGCGTGTCGTCGAGGGCGCCGGTGGCTTCCTTGCGGTAGCGCGCGATGAAGGGGACGGTCGCTCCGCCGTCGAGCAGGCCGACGGCGGCCTGCACCTGGTTCTCGCGGACGCCCAGTTCCTCGGCGATCTTGCGTTCGACGGGCATGGTCACGATGCCGGTCACCCTTTCTGGTGGTTTCGCTTCTCGCCCGTGCATTCTGGCAGGTCCGGCGGACGTTTATCGGGCGTCCGGGTGGCCGCACGGGGCGTGCCGCGTTCCGGGGACGTCCGCGGACACGCACCGGCGCCGATCAAGCCGCGCCTGATTTGTCTGATATGTCGGAGTTCGCACGGAGGCCCGACCCCGTCGTACGACCGCACTGGAGGACACGGTGGCGCAGGTTCCCACCCGGCCGATCCGCTGGACCCGCCCCACGACCTGGCCCCGCGAGGTCGTCGCGCTGGCCGGGTACTGGATCGCCAGCCGGATGCTGATGCTCGGTCTGGCCCGCTCGGGCAAGACCGAGCCCCCCGTCGAGGTGGAGGGGCTGTACCAGGGCTGGTCCGAGGTGCTGCGCACCGGCAGCTTCCCGGTGAACGACGTCACCTGGCAGTACCCGCCGGGCGCGGCGCTGCCGATGCTCGCACCCGACCTGCTGCCGTTCCTGACGTACCTTCAGGCGTTCTGGCTGCTGATGCTGCTCACCGACGCGCTGGCCCAGTGCGCGCTGCTGCGGGTCTCGCTGGGCCGGCCCGGCCGCTCCACCTCCGGCGCCTGGCTGTGGGCGCTGACGCTGCCGCTGCTGCTCGGCCTGCCGTACGGCCGCTACGACCTGGCGGTCACCGCGCTGGCGATGGTCGCGCTGCTGCTGTTGCCCGCCCGGCCCCGGCTGGCGGGGGCGCTGGCCGGGATCGGCGCGCTGGTCAAGGTGTGGCCGGCGCTGACGGTGCTCGGCACCCCGCGCGGCCGCACCACCCGGCAGGCCTGGACGGCGATGGCGGCCGCCGCGCTCGCCCTGCTGCTGGTGCTGGCCGCGCTGTTCGACCACGCCCTGGACTTCCTGCACGCGCAGCGCGCCCGCGGCGTCGAGATCGAGTCGCTGGGCGGCACGGGCTTCCAGGTGGCCCGGATGTTCGGCTGGCCGGGCCGGGTCGAGCTCCACTACGGCTCGATGGAGTTCATGGGCCCGTACGTGAACCTGGCGTCCCGGGTGTCCCTGCTGCTGACCGTCGCCGCGTTCGGCTGGCTGCTGCTGTGGCGGCTGCGCGCCCGCCACTGGACGGCCGCCACCCCGTACGACGCGGCGCTCAGCGCGGTGCTGCTGTTCACCCTGACCAGCCGGGTGATCTCCCCGCAGTACCTGATCTGGCTGATCGGGCTGGCCGCCGTCTGCCTGTCCGTCGAGGGCACCTGCCAGCGGCCGGTGGCGCTGCTGCTGATCCCGGTGGTCGGTCTGACCACCGTCGACTACCCGCTGTTCTTCGACGCGGCGGTGATCGGCGGCTGGCGGCCCACCGTGGTGATCGTGGCCCGCAACGGGATGCTGCTGGCGGCGGGCCTCTGGTCGGCCGGACGGCTGTGGCGGGCCACCGTCCCGTCCCGGGTCCGCCGCCGCACTGCGGACGCGCCCGCCGGGCCCCGGCCGGACGCCGATCCGGTCAGCACCTCCTGAGCCCACCCGCCCCGGCCGTACACTCGCGGCCATGGCCGACACCGAATTGGACCGGCTCGCCGCCGGCAGCTACCTGCTGATCACCAGTTACCGCAAGGACGGCACTGCCGTGCCGACCCCGGTGTGGATGGTGCGCGACGGCGACACCCTCGGGGTGTGGACCGCCGCCGACTCGTGGAAGGTCAAGCGGATCCGCCGGCGCGCGGACGTCCTGGTCGGGCCGTGCGACCTGCGCGGCAACCCCACCGGCGAGAGCGTGCCGGCCACCGCGACGATCGCCGACCCGGCCACCGCCGAGCGCTACCGGAAGCTGCTCGCCCGCAAGTACCGGCTGCTCTTCTGGCTCACCTGGCTCGGCAGCCGGCTGCGCCGCGGCAGGTCCGGCACCGTCGGGCTCACCATCCGGCTCTCCTGACCCCGCCGCACGCCCCGGGCCGGTCCGGCCGGGCGCCCGGCAAGATCGGCCCGACAGGCCCCGGTCAGTACGGCAGCAGCTCGGGACGCTTGGCGGGCCGCCCGTCGCCGGAGGAGCGGCCGCGCAGCCGCCGACCGATCCAGGGGCCGACGTGGGTGCGCAGCCAGCGGGCGTCCTCGCGCACCTTCTGGCCCCGGGTGCGGGTGTCGGGCTCGGCGAGCGGCGCCCGCCAGTCCTCCTCGGACGGGCGGCCGAGCGCCTCCAGCACCGCCAGCGCGACCCGGCGGTGGCCCTCCGGCGACAGGTGCAGCCGGTCCTCCGCCCACAGCCGGCGGTCGTCGAACGCGGGTGCCGAGAACAGGTCGACCAGCACCATCCGGCCCGGGTACTGCCGCACCGTCCGCTCCGCGAACGCCTTCATCCGCAGGATCGCCGGGAGCAGCCGCGCACTGCCCGCCATCCGCCGGGTCGGGTCGGTCGAGGTGAACAGCACCACGGTGCGGCCCTCGGTGACCAGTTCCGCCGCGCACTGGCCGAGCCGCCGCTCCACCTCGGCGACGTCGCAGCCCGGGCGCAGCACGTCGTTCAGCCCGCCCGCCAGCGTGACCAGGTCGGCGTCGGTCGCCGCCGCCAGGCCCACCTGCTCGTCGCGGATCTGGCCGATCAGCTTCCCGCGCACGGCGAGGTTCGCGTACCGGAAGCCCTCCTGCTCCGCCGCCAGCACCGCGGCCACCCGGTCCGCCCAGCCCCGGAACTCCCCGTCCGGCAGGACGTCGTCGCACATCCCCTCGGTGAACGAGTCCCCCACCGCCACCATCGCCCGGTACTGCCGCACACCGCCTCCTGGGTTCGCTCCTGCGACCTCACCCTACCCAGGCGTCACCGGGGCGGTCCGGGGCCGGGGCACCACGTCCACGGCCTCCGGTCCGTTGACGATCAGCGACGGGACGCGGGCGGGCCGCTGGCCCGGTTCGGCCAGGGCCAGCTCGGGCAGCCGCTCGAACAGGGTGCTCAGTGCCACCTCCGCCTCCAGCCGGGCCAGTGGCGCGCCGACGCAGAAGTGCGGGCCGTGGCCGAACGCCAGGTGGCTCTTGTCCGCCCGGGCCGGGTCGAACTCGTCCGGGCGGTCCGGGTGCACTTGCGGGTCCCGGCCCGCGGCGGCGAATCCGACCATGATCGGGTCGCCCTTGGCGATCAGCACGCCCTCGCCGAGGTCGATGTCCTCCAGCGCGTACCGCAGCGGGACGTACATGATGGGGCCTTCCACCCGCAGCGTCTCCTCGATCACGTCCGTCCAGTCGATCCCGCCCGCCCGCAGCCGGGCCAGTTGCCCGGGGTGGGTGAGCAGTTCCAGCGCGGCGCTGGCGATCAGGTTGACGGCCGTCTCGAAGCCGGCGGCGATCATCGTGAACAGCGTGCCGACCAACTCGTGTTCCGCCAGCGGCTGTTCGCCCGGGCGGTCGGAGAGCAGCAGGTCGCTGGTCAGGTCGGCGCCCGGGTTGGCCCGCTTGTACACTGCCAACTCGCCGAGGCGCTCGTAGAGTTCGGTCTGCACGGCCAGTGCGACGTCCTCGGCCACCGAGGAGTCCAGCACCCGGTCGATCAGCCCGCCCAGCGTCTCGCGCATCGGCTCGGGCACGCCGAACAGGTCGCAGATCACCGTCATCGTCAGCGGCCTCGCCAGCGCCGCCCGCAGGTCGGCGTGCTCGCCCGGCGCGAGTGCGCCGAGCGCCGCCACCAGCCGGTCGGCGGTCTCCTGCACCTGCGGGCGCATCAGCTTCACCCGGCGCGGCAGGAAGCTCGGGGCGATCCGGCCCCGGGCCCGGCGGTGCTCCTCCCCGTACCGGTTGACCAGGCTGTCCTGGAAGGCCACCGACCCCAGCACCCAGCCGTCCGGCACCTCCCCCACGCCCGGCCAGTGCCGGCGGAAGTCCCGCGAGACCCGTGGGTCGGTGGTCAGCGCCTGGATCACGCTGTGCCTGGTCACCGACCAGGCACGGATCCGCCCCGGCAGCTCGACCAGCACCGCCGGACCCTGGGCCCGCAGTTCGGCGGCCTCCGCGTGCGGCGCGGCTGCGGTGGCGTCGAGAAACGGACACCTGGGAACGGAAGGATCGGACACGGCGTGCTCCCCTCATCACCGAACGCCCTTGCGTGCCTCATATCGTGCAACCCCCGCCCGGCAGCCGGAAGCCTCCCTTCACCATTGGCCTGATTCCACCCCTCCTCTCGCCAACTCCCGTTCCGCAGAGGCCACTTGATCAGGAGGAGAGGAGGGACACCGAGGCCTCGGGGGTGTGCAGCCGGAAGGTGAGGGACTCCTGGAGGTAGAGGTGGACAGTGCTGTCGTCGTGGGAGAGGTAGCCGATCGAGAGGTCCTCGCCGAGGTGGAGTTCGAAGTCGCCGCCGCGCGCGGAGAGCAGGATGGCGCCCTCGACGGCGGGGGCCCAGATGATGTCGCCGTCGAGCAGGCGGGCGAGGTGGTTGTGGACGGGGTAGCCGTGGTCGGAGGTCTCGTTGACGGCGGTGAAGGTGTCGGCGCCGAGCAGCAGCGAGTAGGGGCCGCCGACGCCGGCCAGGCGCAGCGCGGTGAGGCCGCGGCTGACGGCGTTGGGGTACTCGCGGACGTCGGCGGGCAGGGCGACGGGGTGGTTGCTGGAGCCGTCCCGGATGCCGGTGATGCCGGCGGCGGGGTAGCCGTCGAAGACGGCACGGTCCTCGGCGAGGGCGATGGCGCGGGCGGCGTCCTTGACCGGGTCCCAGTCGGAGTCCTTGGAGCCGCGTTCGACGTCGTCCACGGCGGCCCGGGTGACGGTGAACGGGACGCGCAGTTCGACCAGTGCCCGGCATTCCCGGGCGCGGGCCTGGACGCCGTTGGAGGGGGCGGCGATGTCGGCGAGGTGGCCGGTGCCGATCGCGGCGAGTTCCGGGCCGTCGGGGCCGAGCAGGTCGATCACCCGGCGGCCGGCCAGGTGCAGGGTGAAGGTGCGCCGGGCCTCCTCCTCGATCTCGGCCCAGGCGGCGGCGGAGACGGGCGCCAGCTCGCGGTGCAGGTTGTTCACGGTGCGGGACTCCTCTTCAGGCTGCCGATGTGGAGACTGCCGTCCCGGTCCGCCGGGGGTGCGGGCGGTGCCGGTGACTGCGGTGCCGACGGGGCGCCGGCCCATGCGCGGGTGGCTTCGGGGGTACCGGGCGCGGGCGGCGGGTCGCTCAGGAATTCCATGCTCGGGACGTGGAAGAGGGTCCCGGTGACGGGGGTCGAGAAGTCCAGCAGCCGGTCGTGGGTGGCGGGCCCGCGGCCGAGGAACATGTTGCGGAGCATCTCCTCGGTCACCCACGGGTCGCGGGCGTAGCCGATGAAGTAGGTGCCGCACTCGCCGCCTTCGCCGAACGAGCCGAACGGCATGTTCAGCCGCCAGATGTCCAGCCCCTCGCCGTCCGGCCCGGTGACGGTGTTCAGTGCGACGTGCGAGTCGGCGGGTTTGGTGGCGTCGTCCAGTTCGAGGTTGTCGAGCTTGGTGCGCCCGATGATCAGTTCCTGCCGTTCGGTGCTGAGCGCGTTCCAACCGTCCATGTCGTGCAGGTACTTCTGCACGATGACGTACGAGCCGCCGGCGAATCCCGGGTCCTCCTCGCCGATCAGTACGGCCTCGGCGGCGCCCTGGCCGACCGGGTTCTCGGTGCCGTCGACGAAGCCGATCAGGTCGCGGCAGTCGAAGTACCGGAAGCCCTGGGTCTCGTCGAGGACGCTCACCGCGGCGCCGAGCCGTCCGGTGATCCGGGTGGTCAACTCGAAGCACAGGTCCATGCGTTCGGCGCGGACGTGCAGCAGCAGGTCACCGGGGGTGGCGGGGGCGAGGTGCCGGGAGCCGGCCAGTTCCTCGAAGGGGTGCAGCCGGGCGGGGCGGGGGCCGGCGAACAGGCGGTCCCAGGCGTCCGAGCCGATGCCGACGACCAGCGCCAGTCCGTCGTGCGGGGCGCGGCTGCCGACCGAGCGGGTCAGTCCGCCGAGGTCGGGCAGCAGGTCGCGGACGGTCTGCTCGCCGCCCTCCTCGATCGCGAGCACCAGGAACACGGCGGCCCCGGTCAGATCGGCGAGAACCGGTTGGGGCTGCGGCATGGCGGATGCTCCCATGGGGACGTTCGGACGCCCGCCGACCATACCGGGCAAAAGGTGCGAGAACCCGCGATAACGCCCCGATCGGGCGTGTCCCCTCCGCTGTCGGTCGGTGTCAGCCGGACGCCCCGATCGCGGCCGCGGTCAGCACCAGCAGCGCGAACAGGCCGCCGTACACGGCGAGATGGAAGCGGCGGCCGCGGCCGGTGAACCGCAGCCAGTGGCGGCCCGGTTCGTCGACGGACTCGCCGGCCAGCGCCCCGAAGACCGCGCCGGTCAGCAGCATTCCCGGGACGTAGCCGAGCAGCAGTCGCGCGAGGTCCACCCCGTCGTCCGCGTCCTCGGCCCAGAGATCGCCGACGGCGGTCGCCAGCACCACGATCAGCAGGAGCAGAAGCAGTGCGACCAGCGCGGCGGGCCGCCGGTTCACGGGCCGGCGGTCCCACAGCAACCTCAGCTGGCCGCCCGCCGGGAGGAGCACCAGGGCCTGCAGGCCGGACGGGAAGCCGCCGTCGCCGAACAGTGCCGCGCCGCCCCAGGCCAGCAGGATCAGGGTCAGCCCCAGGCCCGTCCCGACCGTCGCCGCCACCAGTCCGCCCAGCGCGCGTGAACGGTCGGTCTCCGGCATGTCCCCTCCTGCTACTGGGCGTTGAGCACCGCGATGCCCGAGTCCCCGGCCTCGAACCGGGCGAACAGTTCGTCCAGCGTACGCACCGGCCCGAGGTGGTCGATCAGCAGGACGGCCTGCTTCTCGCCGTCCTGCTCGACGGGCTCGAAGTCGGTGACCAGTTCGCGGCGCAGCAGCGTCACCCACTCGTCCGCGCCCTCGCCCAACTGCCCGCCGGCTCCGACGAGTTCCTCGTCGAGCACGGCGCGCGGGGCGACCAGCGCGACGGCCAGCCGGTCGCCGGTGCGGGTGTAGCGGGCGGAGAGGTCGAAGGGCAGCAGGTAGAAGACACCCTCCTCGCCCTCATGGCCCCGGTCGAGCAGACGGAGGGCGGCCTGTTCGCCGGAGTCGGCGGACTCGCCGTCCAGTGCCAGCAGCACTCCGATCTCGTCCGGGCCGAACGGCGGTACGGCGGTGATCCACATGCGCGAGGAGTCGTCCATGACCGCAGCCAAGCACAACTCCCCGACAGTGTGCGGCTATTGGGCCGATCCGCCGCCCGTCCAGCTGTGGTCGTGCCCGAGCGCGCCCGACTCCACTGCCGCCGCACCTACTTGGCGGCGTACCAGTGCCCGCGGACGGCGTCGGTCGGGCGCGGGTCGCCGAGTTCGGGGGTGCCCCAGTGGGCGAGCGCCTCGATGACGGGGCGCAGTTCGGTGCCGCGGCCGGTGAGTTCGTAGACGGTGGCGTTGGCGGGGCGCTCCAGGCGGCGGCGCTCGACCAGCCCTTCGGCCTCCAGCTGCTTGAGGCGGGTGGCCAGGATGTCGGTGGAGACGCCCGGCAGGTCGGCGTGCAGGTCGGTGTAGCGGCGTGGTCCGCCGAGGAGTTCACGGACGATCAGGAGGCTCCAGCGCTCCCCGACCGCGTCCAGGGCGCGGGCGACGGCGCAGTACTGGTCGTAGCTTCGGCGTGGCATGCCGTCAGCATAGCCAAGAGGTTGGACTTTCCAAGTCCTCACTTGGTAGAACGAAGCAAGCCGGCCGCAGGGGCTCGGTGACGGGTCGGGAGGCCGCTGATGGAGTTTCGCCAGTCCAGCAAGCTGAAAGACGTGTGCTACGAGATCCGTGGCCCGGTCGTCGACACCGCCAACGCCCTGGAAGAAGCCGGCCACAGTGTGCTCCGGCTGAACACCGGCAACCCGGCGCCGTTCGGCTTCGAGGCGCCCGAGGAGATCGTCCAGGACATCATCCGCAACCTCACCAACGCGCACGGCTACAGCGACTCCCGCGGCATCCTGCCGGCCCGCCGCGCCGTGGTGCAGTACTACCAGCAGCGCGGCGTCCCGAACGTCACCGTGGACGACGTGTACCTCGGCAACGGCGTCTCCGAGCTGATCCAGATGAGCGTGCAGGCGCTGGTCGACGACGGCGACGAGGTGCTCGTCCCGATGCCGGACTACCCGCTCTGGACGGCCGTGGTGACCTTCGCCGGCGGCAAGGCGGTGCACTACCTGTGCGACGAGGAGTCCGACTGGTACCCGGACCTGGACGACATCGCCGCGAAGATCACCGACCGCACCAAGGCCATCGTGGTGATCAACCCGAACAACCCGACCGGCGCGGTCTACCCGAAGGAACTCCTCGAAGGCCTGCTCGACCTGGCGCGCCGCCACAAGCTGCTGGTCTTCGCCGACGAGATCTACGACAAGATCCTCTACGACGGCGCCGAGCACCACTGCCTGGCCGCCCTCGCCGACGACGTCCTCACCCTCACCTTCAACGGCCTCTCCAAGGCCTACCGGGTGGCCGGCTTCCGCAGCGGCTGGCTGCTCGTCTCCGGCCCCAAGCGGCAGGCCAAGGACTACCTCGAAGGCCTCACCATGCTGGCCGGCATGCGCCTGTGCCCCAACGTGCCCGCCCAGTACGCCGTGCAGGCCGCGCTCGGCGGCCGGCAGTCCATCAACGACCTCGTGCTCCCCAACGGCCGCCTCACCGAACAGCGCGACGTCACCTGGCGGGCGCTCAACGAGATCCCCGGCGTCTCCTGCGTCAAGCCCCGCGGCGCGCTCTACGCCTTCGCCAAACTCGACCCCGCCGTGCACCGGATCGTCGACGACGAGCGCTTCGTCCTCGACCTGCTGCTCCGCGAGAAGATCCACATCGTCCAGGGCACCGGCTTCAACTGGCCCCGCCCCGACCACTTCCGCTTCGTCACCCTCCCCCGCGCCGACGACCTGGAGACGGCCATCAACCGAATCGGCCGCTTCCTGGCCACCTACCGCCAGTAGCGGCGGACCGCCCCCCGGCGAAGTCCCACCCCCAGCCCGGCTCAGCGCCCGCCGAACGGCCGGAACGGGGTCTGGGCACCAGCAGCAGCGCGCCCACGACCCCGTCGCCCGCGCCGGGACGACCAGCGCCAAGCCTCTGGGCGGGGAACTGCTACAAGGCCGGTCAGTACTGCCGGGCCTCGGACCACGGGGTGTCGGGCACGGACGCCTCGGGGCGGACCATCCGGTGCGAGGACAAGAACGGCTGGCGGTGGGTGGCGGGCTGAGGCCCGCTCAGCGGCGCGGGCCGTACATGATCACGCCGACGCCCGCCAGGCAGATCAGCGCGCCGAACACGTCCCAGCGGGTGGGGCGGAAGCCGTCCACCACCACGCCCCACAGCAGGGAGCCCGCCACGAAGACGCCGCCGTACGCGGCCAGCACCCGGCCGAAGTTGGCGTCGGGCTGGAGGGCGGCGGTGAAGCCGTAGAGCCCGAGGGCGAGGACGCCGAGACCGGCCAGCCACCAGGGGCGGGACTCGCGGACGGACTGCCAGACCAGCCAGCAGCCGCCGATCTCCAGCAACGCGGCCACGGCGAACAACACGATCGAACGGGCGGTACTCACCGAGCCACCCTAGGGCCGCACCCCCGGACCCGACAGCACCGGGCCCGGGGGCGACGCGACGCACGGGGGCGTCAGTGGCCGTGCTCGCTGCGGCCCGCGCGGCGGGTGATCGAGTAGTGGTCGATCTGGGTGCCGTTCTCGGCCAGCGCGGTGACCTTCATGGTGCTGGTCGCGCCGCGGTGCGCCGGGGTGACGTCCACCTTGATGAAGGAGTAGCCGGTGTAGCGGACCCGCGACCACTGCACGGTCTCCGCGACCTTCACGCTGCCCTTGTCGAAGTGGTAGGTGACCACCTCGTCCTGGTGGTTCTCGTGGCCCTCGTAGGTGTCGGGGGCGTCGAACGAGTACAGGCTGCGACCGGCCGCGCCGGCGGTCACGTACACCACGCCGTCCTTGGCCGGGTCGATGCTCGCGCCGCTCGGCACCGCCTTGTTGACCTTGTTGCCGAGGATCGCGTCGGTGCGCTCGTACACGTGGTTGTGGCCATTGATGACCAGGTCCACCCGGTACTTCTCGAACAGCGGCACCCAGGCGTCCCGGACACCGCCGTCGGAGGCGTGCTGGTGGGTGGTGGAGAACGCGCAGTGGTGGAAGAACACCACCACGAAGTCGATCCCCTCGTCCGCCCGCAGCTCGCGCAGCTTGCGCTCCAGCCACTCGGTCTGGCGGCCCGCGGTGATGCCCAGGTTGGCCGGGATCTCGTAGGACACGTCGTTGGCGTCCAGCGAGATGACACCCACGTTGCCGTAGCTGAACGCGTAGACGCCGGGCGCCTTTCGCGGGTCCGGGCCGTTGCTCGGCAGGGTGAAGCGGGCGTCGTCGCCGCCGTACCCGTTGTGCGAGTACCAGGCCTCCATGTCGTGGTTGCCGTAGGAGACCATCCACGGGATCCTCGCCGCCACCGTCTCGGTCTGCGCCAGGAACGCGTCCCAGGTCAGCGCGTTGAACGCGACCTTGTCGCTGTCCTTGCCCTGGCCCATCGGGTCGGCGTAGCAGATGTCGCCGGCGTGCAGGTGGAAGACCGGCTTCTGGGCCAGGATGACGTGGTCGTTGCCGGCCGCGTGCGAGGAGACGCCCTGGTCGCCGAAGGCGGTGAAGGTGAACGGCTCGAACGGGCGGCCCCGGCGGCCGTGGCGGGAGGGCGCGGTGGTGAAGGTCTGCAGGGTGGATATCGCCTGCTGCGAGGCCGGGTCGAAACCCTCGTGGCCCACGCCGTAGTAGTACGTGGTACCGGGCTGAAGGTGGTTCAGCTCCACATGCAGGTAGTACTGGTCGACCGGAGTGGCGCCGTCGACCAGCGCGGGGGTGTGCAGCGCCCGGACCTCGGCCTCGATCTTGTGGCTGAGCTCCCACGGGTGCCGGCCGAAGCGCAGGAACGGCTTCTTCACCGGTGCCGGCACCTGCCAGGACACCCGCATCTGGGTGTCGGCCTCGGCACCGAACTGCAGGTGACGGCCGACCGGGGCCACCAGCGAACCGGACACCGTGTCCGTCGCGCTGCCCTGCTTCGCGGCCGGGTCGGCGAACGCCGTGCCGGAGCCCAGCGCCCCGCCGACGGCCAGCGCGCCGACCGTCACCGCGCTGGAGCGCAGCAGGGTGCGGCGGGAGAGCTTGCTGCGCAGGTACTCGTGCTGCTCGGCCATGTTCATGCGAGCGGCCAGACGGGCGGGCACGCCCATGTTGGGGATATCCATGCGCGGGAGACTGTCAGTGGCCGGTGGCCGCCATCCGGATGCTCGGTGAACGAGCGTCATCGTGTCGGTCTGGCCGAGCACATGATCGGACCATGTGTTGGCAAAGCCGCCGACAGGGCGTGCCCGCCGACCCGATCATGGCGCGTCGTCGCTGCTTACAGCGGGTCGCCCGGCAGCTCCAGGTACGCCGCCCGCAACCGCGCCAGCCCCGCCGCCTCGGCCTCCCGGACGTCGAACTCCCGCCCGTCCACCGCCGAGACCACCCGCACGCCGGTCGTCGCATTGGTCGCGAACACCGCGTCCACGCCCGCCAGTTCCTTCCCCACCCTGGAGAATTCCCCGCCGCACGCCTCGCGCAGCAGCGTCATCGCCGTGCCCGTCAGGTACTCGCCCTGCGGCCACACCACCTCACCGCCGCGCAGGAACCCGACGTTCCACGTCGCGCCCTCCGTCAAGGCGCCCGCCGCGTCCACGAACAGCGCGTCGTCGAACCCGGCCTGCTGGGCGAGCCGGCGCTGCCGCAACACCCCGAACAGCGCCACGCTCTTCACCTGCGGCAGATCCCGCCGGTACGGCACCGTCCGCACCCGCACCGGCCCCGGCACCCCGCTGCCCGCCGGACGGGCCGTCACCAGCACCCTCGGACTGGCCGTCCCCCCGACACTCCCCAGATCCATCGCCGGATCGAACAGCGTCACCCGCAACACCACCGCCCCCCGCGCCGGAGCCTGCCGCCGGGCCAACTCCCGCACCCGCTCCCGGTCCGGCCGCACCCCGAACACCACCTCGCAGTCCCGCTCCAACCGCCCCAGATGCAACCCCAGCCCCCGCACCCGGCCGTCCTCCACCAGCATCGTGGTGAAGTGCCCATAGTTCGTCAGCGCCAACCCCTGCAACTCCCCGACCGCCACCGGCCGCCCATCCAACTCCGCCACCACACTCGCCTCGTTCACGCCCCCATTCTCCTCAGCGGCGACACACCAGCACCCCACCGAGACACCCGATCCGGAACACCCCCTCCGCCCCGAACACCTCACCGAGGATCCCCGGCGCCCGCTCCAAGGAGAACCGCGCACTCAGCGAGACCCGCCCCGGCCCCTCCACCACCCCGAGCACGTCCCCGGCCGCCCGCGCCCACAGCCGGTCCAGCTCCGACTTGTCGCTCTCACTGTTGGTCGAAGCGATCAGCACCAACTGCGCGGAGACCACGTCCTGCCGTGATGCCGGCTGCCCGCTGGGCCCGGTAGCCTCGCGCGATGGATTCGCAGCGATGGGTGGGGGTTTACCGATGACCGGACGGGTCGTGTTCAGGGATGCCGAGGGGCGGGAGCTCACCGAGGAGGAGCTGGCCGGGGTGACCGGGCAGGTGGGGTGGGAGCTCGTCGGGAGTGACGAAGTACCGTCGCAGGCACGGCTGTTGCATCAGGAGGGCCGGGAGGCCGGTGAGCGCGGCGACTACGCGGCGGCGCTCGCGCTGCTGGAGCAGGCCCAGGTGCTCGCGCCGGGCTGGCCGCATCCGTCGTACGACGCGGCGTTCACGGTGCTGCTGCAGGGCGATGCCGTGCGGGCCGAGGAGTTGTACGCGGAGGTGGACCGGCTCGCGCCGCGCGGGTTCTTCACCTGCAAGACCACGCTGGACATGCTGCGCCGTGAGCTCCGCGGCGAGCTGTTCGACGGTTTCAGCCAGGCGTTCCTGCAACTGGAGTGGCTGGAGGATCCGGAGCAGCGGCGCGGGCTGCTCCAGGGCATCGTGCAGCGTTTCCCGGGTTTCCCGCCGGCCTGGAAGGAACTGGCCGCGCTGCTGACCGATCCGGACGAGCAGTTGGCCGCGCTGGAGCGCGGGCTGGCGGGGGACCCGGACGGGGAGACCCGGGGCATGCTGCTGGTCAACAAGGCCCTGCTGCTCCAGCACAGCGACCTCGGCGCGGCGGTCGCCGTTCTCGGCGAGCTGGCCCTCGACCCGGAGTCCACCCTCGGCGCCGAGACCATGGCCAAGATCGTGCTGGCTCGGCTGACCGGGCAGAGCTGATCGGCCCACGGGAAACCGTGCTGCGACCCGCGTGGCGGGCCGGATAGGTTCGGGGGATGACTGCGACCGAGGCTCAGCGCCGCCCCGTACCGTTCAACGACAGTGGCGAACTCGACACCGCGCTCGCCTTCCTGGCCTTCGCCAGGGAGTGCGTGGTGAAGAAGACCGAGGGCCTGACGGAGGAGCAGTTGCGCCGTGTCCTGGTCGGGACGGGGACGAATCTGCTGGGTCTGGTGCGGCATCTGACGGCGGCCGAGCGGTACTGGTTCGGCCATCATGTGGCGGGCGACAAGGCGTACGCGGAGGTCGACTTCGGCATGGCGGTTCCGGCGGAGGTGAGCGCCGAGCAGGTGTTGGCCGCCTACGCGGAGGCCGTCGCGGCCAGTGACGCGGTGATCGGCGCGTCCACCGATCTGTCGCGTCCGGTGGCGGTGCCGGTCCGCGAGGAGTTGCTCTCGGTGCGGTGGGTGGTCGCCCACATGACCAGCGAGACGGTCCGGCACGCCGGTCACGCCGACATCCTGCGGGAGCAGATCGACGGCGCGACCGGCCGGTAGGGCCGATCAGGCGGTGGCAGCGGCCGCCGCGCGGCCGGCGGTGCGGCCGGTGAAGAGGCAGCCGCCGAGGAAGGTGCCTTCGAGGGAGCGGTAGCCGTGGATGCCGCCGCCGCCGAAGCCGGCCGCCTCGCCGGCCGCGTAGAGGCCGTCCAGCACCGAGCCGTCGGGGCGCAGGACGCGGGAGTCGAGGTCGGTGTGGAGGCCGCCGAGGGACTTGCGGGTGAGGATGTGCAGCCGGACGGCGATGAGTGGTCCGGCGGCGGGGTCGAGCAGGCGGTGCGGGGTGGCGGTGCGGATCAGCTTGTCGCCGAGGTAGCGGCGGGCGCCGTGGATCGCGGTGACCTGGAGGTCCTTGCCGAAGGGGTTGGCGATCTCGCGGTCGCGGGCCTCGATCTCGCGGCGCAGCGCGACGGCGTCGATCAAAGGGGCCCCGTCCTGGCGCTCGTTCATGCCCCGGACCAGTTCCTCGACCGTGGGGGCGACCACGAAGTCCGCGCCGTGTTGTTTGAAGGCCTCGACGGGGCCGGGTGCGCCGGGCAGCGCCCGGCCGAGCACGCGTCGCACCGAGCGGCCCGTCAGGTCGGGGTTCTGTTCGGAGCCGGAGAGCGCGAACTCCTTCTCGATGATCTTCTGGGTGAGCACGAACCAGGTGTGCTGGTGCCCGGTGCGCATGATGTGGTCGAGGGTGCCGAGGGTGTCGAAGCCGGGGAACAGCGGGACGGGCAGGCGGGTGCCGGTGGCGTCGAGCCAGAGTGAGGACGGGCCGGGCAGGATGCGGATGCCGTGCCGGGCCCAGATCGGGTTCCAGTTCTCGATGCCTTCGGTGTAGTGCCACATCCGGTCGCCGTTGACGAGTCCGGCGCCGGCCGCGGCGGCGACGTCCAGCATCAGGCCGTCGACGTGCGCGGGGACGCCGGAGAGCATCCGGGCCGGCGGGGTGCCGAGCCGTTCGGGCCAGGCGGCGCGGACCTTGTCGTGGTTGCCGCCGATGCCGCCGGAGGCGACGATCACGGCCTGGGCGCGCAGTTCGAACTGCCCGGCGACGGACCGGGAGCTGGCTTCGCCGCGCGGTACGGCGGACGGCGCGAGGATCTCGCCGGTGACGGTGTTCAGTGAACCCCCGCTCGCGGCAAGGCCGGTGACGCGGTGCCGGAAGCGCAGCGTGACCCGTCCGGCCCGGACCGCGTCGCGGACCCGGCGGGCGAAGGGTTCGACCAGGCCGGGCCCGGTGCCCCAGGTGATGTGGAAGCGCGGGACGGAGTTGCCGGGTCCGCTGGCGAGCAGCCCGCCGCGTTCGGCCCAGCCGACCACCGGGAACAGCCGTACGCCCATCGCGTGCAGCCAGGCCCGTTTCTCGCCGGCCGCGAAGTCGACGTACGCCTCGGCCCAGCGGCGCGCCCACGCGTCCTCGGGGCGGTCGAAGCCGGCGGTGCCGAGCCAGTCCTGCCAGGCGAGTTCGCGGGAGTCCTTGATCCGCATCCGGCGCTGTTCGGGCGAGTCGACCAGGAAGAGTCCGCCGAAGGACCAGTGCGCCTGCCCGCCGAGCGACCCGGCGGGTTCCTGGTCGAGCAGGATGACGCGCCGTCCGGCGTCGGCGAGTTCGGCGGTGGCGGCCAGGCCCGCCAGGCCGGCTCCGATCACGATGACGTCGGCGTCGAGGGCCATCCGAGATCCTTCCCAAAGACAGTGAGCCCCGATCCTGCGGCCAACCCGCCGCCCGGTCAACCCGCCGGTAACAAAAGGCCCCCGCCCCGCCGCGGCAGCGGCAGGACGGGGGCCGGTGACGGGCCGTCAGGGCTTGACCCGGACCACCTGCGGGTCGTGGTCGGAGGCCTGCGTGGCGAACTCGCTGTTGATGTGCACCACGTCGTAGCGGACGTGCTGCTGCTTGAACGCGGGGCTGACCAGGATGTGGTCGAGCACCTGCGAGTTGCCCTGGTAGACGTACGAGTAGCGCTCGCTCGCGGGCAGTTCGTTCACCAGGTCGCGGAGCACGCCGTCCTTGGTGAGGGTCTTCAGCGCGGGCGAGAACTGGTAGTCGTTGAAGTCGCCGAGCGAGACCACCCGGGCGCCGGGGTCGGCGGCCAGCAGCTTGGCGACGAAGGCCTGTTCGATCTCGGCCTGCTTGCCGCGCTGCACCTCGGAGCTGCGGGTGGGGGCCTGGAAGCGGCTGTCGATGCCCTGGTCGCCGCCCTTGCTGTTGAAGTGGTTGGCGATCACGAAGACCGGCTTGTTGTGGAAGCTGAACTGGCCGACCAGCGGCTTGCGGCTGCTGTTCCAGGCCTCGTTGTTCGGGTCGATGCGGCCGGGCGAGGCGGTCAGCGAGGTGCGCTTGCCGGTGCCGGTGACGTCAACGGCGGTGGTGGAGTCGCCGCCGGCGATGTCGGTGAAGGAGACCCGGTCGGGGTTGAACAGGAAGACCTGGCGGATGTTGCCGCCGGGCTGGCCGCCGTCCTTGTCGTTCACCGGGTCGATGGAGCGCCAGTCGTAGGCGGGGCCGCCGGCGGCCTTGACGGCGTCGATGAACTTCTGCACGGTGACCGAGGCGTCCACGGTGCCGTCGTCGATGGCGCCGCTGTTGTCCTGGATCTCCTCCAGGGCGACGATGTCGGGCGAGCGCAGGTTGGTGACGACGGCCTGGGCGAGCTCGGTGTACTTGGTGTCGGCGTCGCCGGGGGCGAGGTTCTCCACGTTGTAGGTGGCGATGGAGAGTTCGCTGGGCAGGGCCCGGTCGGCGACCTCGCGCTGCAGGCCGTTGTCCTGGACGGTGCCGAGGGTGTTCGCGGCGATGGTGTAGCCGCCGAACTGGTTGTAGTCGAGCGGGCCGGCGGTGGAACCGGTCAGCTTGTCACCGACGTTGGCGACCGGGAAGGGCTGCTCGGTCAGCGGCGGCAGCGACTGGATCATGATCCGGCCGTTGTTGGGCTTGTCGTAGCCGAGGTAGACCACGCCGCCGCGGCCGGTCCGCGGGTCGGTGGAGCCGGCGTCCACCCAGAGCTCGTGGTACTTGTCCGTGGCCTGCACCACCGGCACGTCGCGGACCTCGACGTTCATGCCCTCCAGCGACTCGTACAGGTCGAGGGCGTACTTCGACGGGTCCAGCGGCAGGTTGTCGATCGAGCCGCCGGCGGCGTCCGGGGCGTACCCGGCCGGGATGGCGGCGGCGTCCAGCACCACGGGGGCGGGCACGGCGTTGCCGGAGGACAGCACGGTGACCTTCGGGCCGGTCAGCTCGGTGACGGACTGCGAGCCGCCGGCGCTGTTCGGGTAGTACTCGCTCACCTTGGCGGTGACCAGCACCGAGTCGCCGACCTTGACGGCCGGGATGGCGGAGCCGGTGAAAACGAAGACGGCCTCGCTGGTGGCGGCGTTGTTGTCCGGGTTGGGGTCCTGGATCCAGAAGCCCTTGGTGCCGTAGCCGCGCACGCCGGTGACGACGCCTGGGACGTTGGTGACGGTCTTGGTGTTCAGCGGCGATATCCGGCTGGTGCCCTGGATGTCGTGGATGCGGGTGTCACCGGGGACGGGCGTGCCACCGCCGCCGCCGGGGGTCTGGCCCTTGGAGTTGACCGGGGTCGGGTCGCCCGCGGTGAAGTCCTTGGCGTTGTCGTCGGTGTCGGTGAGCGCCGATGCGCGGGCGACCGAGGCGGTGTTGGACGCGCCCGCGGCCGGGCCGCTGCCCTCGCGGACCACGGCGGAGCCGAAGCCGACCAGGTCGACGATCCGCGGGTCGGCGGCGCAGTCGGCGGCGGTCTTGCAGCTCAGCGCGGTGGTGCCGTTGACCAGCGCGACGGTGCCGGAGGTGCCGGACAGCGCCAGGCTGCCGCTCGCGTCGGCGGCCGGGAGGTCCACGGTGCCGCCGGCGCCGGGCGCCTCGGCGATCAGGTAGCGGCCGCCGGCCGGGATCGAGCCGTTCAGCGGGGTGACGCCCCACTGGGTGGAGGCGCCGGGGCTGCCGGGCAGGTACTGCACGCTGTAGCCGGACAGGCCGAAGGCGGCGCCGGTCGGGTTGCCGAGCTCGATGAAGTCGTTCTTCAGCGTCGCGCCGGAGTTGCCGCCGCCGCCGTACACCTCGGCGATCACCGCTCCGGTGGACGGCGCGGCGAACGCGCCCGGCAGCGGGACGAGGACCAGGGACGCGGCGACCGCGGCCGGCGCGGTGACGCGCAGCAGCGTGCGGCGGGAGCGGCGGGCGGGGGTGGGGCTGGGCACCTTGGCGGGGCTCCTTCGTGGCAGGACCGTGGCCCGGTCGCCGTCACGGGGCGCCGGGTGGCGTCGAGGGTTCGTCAGAAGGCCGGCTGCCAGGGCCTCTCCGGCCCTGCCGGGCGGGACCCGAATGGCAACCCGGGTAGATCCAGACCAGAAGATACGCGCGTAGAAGTTGACCCGACAAGGGCCTCGGCGTGAACTTCTCGCCACCGGACCGGGACGTTCCCTCCCCTGCGCACACAAAAGGGGCACCCGGTGGGTGCCCCTTGTGCGCTGACGACGCGTCGGTCAGGACTGCTCGCGCAGACCCGCCGACCACTTCTGCTCGACCTTGCCGAACTTCCAGAACGCCATCGCCCCGGCCCAGGTGACCACGAACAGGCCGACGATCACGTAGCCGACCAGGTTGAGGTCGAGCGAGCCGATCCAGCCGATCGGGCCGCTGGTGATCTCCAGCTTCTCGGCCAGCAGGCCGACCAGCTCGATCACGCCGATCACCAGCGCCACCAGCACCGACAGGCCGGTGACGGTGAGGTTGTAGTAGATCTTGCGGACCGGCTTGGAGAACGCCCACTCGTAGGCGAAGTTCATGAACGAGCCGTCGATGGTGTCCAGCAGGCTCATGCCCGCCGCGAACAGGATCGGCAGCACCAGCAGCGCGTACCAGGGCAGCGAGAACGCGGCCGCGCCGCCGGCCAGCACCAGCAGCGAGACCTCGGTGGCGGTGTCGAAGCCGAGGCCGAACAGCAGGCCCACCGGGTACATGTGCCAGGGCTTGGTGACCGCCCGGGTGACCTTGCCGAGGATCCGGTTCAGGAAGCCGCGCTTGTCGAGCTGGCGCTCCAGCTCGGCCTCGTCGAAGTCGCCCTGCCGCATCCGCCTGAACACCTTCAGGATGCCGTTGAAGGCGCCCAGGTTGATCAGGCCGATCAGCACCAGGAAGGTGCCGGAGACGGTGACGCCGATCAGGCCGGTCGCCTTGTGCAGCGTGGAATCGTCGGACTCCACCTGCCCGGCCAGCGAGCGGATGCCGAACGCCAGCAGGGCGCACAGGCCGAAGACGATCGAGGAGTGCCCGAGCGAGAACCAGAAGCCCACCGAGAGCGGGCGCTTGCCCTGGCCCATCAGCTTGCGGGTGGTGTTGTCGATGGCGGCGATGTGGTCGGCGTCGAAGGCGTGCCGCATGCCGAGGGTGTACGCCGTCAGGCCCATGCCGGCGCCGAACACCTGGCCGCCGACGTCGTAGTGCTTGGGGGCGATCACCGCCAGCAGGGTGAACCATCCGACCACGTGCAGGGCGAGGACGAACGCGGCCATTCCGGCCAGCCGGATCCACTCCTCGCGGGTGAGCCGGTCGCGCAGGCGCGTGGGCGCAGGCATGGGGGAGTCCTTCCGAGTGGGTGGCGAGCCGCATCATCCTTCCGTCGATCTGCTTGTAATTGCAAGTCATATGCAACTGAGAGCCGACGGCGCACAACGGCGCGATCCCCCGGCCCGCCCGGCCGTCCCCAACCGGACCGACCGGAACTCTTCCTGACGGTTCGTGAGCCGAAATCCTTGACCCGGGCGATTGGTCCAGTCCAACCTGGGTGACGCGCCCACCCCAAGCGCACAGGCTCCCACCTGGGCCCGCCGGGCCGCCGCACCTACCGGACGCGGCCTCCCCTACGGCATCACCGGCGCCACCCCCGCCAAGCCCGGCAGCCAGGAGGCCGGCCTCGCCGGCTGGCGTGAACTCGCCCTCACCGCCCAGAACACCCACTGGGACCCGATCACCGAGTCCACCTGGGTCTACGACGGCACCACCTTCTGGACCGGTGACGACCCGAAGGCCATCCAGGCCCGCGCGGCCTACGCCAAGTCCAAGGGCCTGGCGGGCATGTTCGCCTTCGCCCTGGAGAACGACGACAACTCCGGCACCCTGCTGAACACCCTCTTCAACAGCCTGGGCTGACGCCCCGTCCCCTCATGAACGGACGGCCCGCCGCATCTTCCCCATGGGTGCGGCGGGCCGTCACCAGGTCAGGGCTGCCGGTCGAGCAACAGCCGGGCATCCTCCCGTAGTTGGTGCTCCTCCCGGACGCTCCAGTAGTGGTCCTTCCCGACCGGTGTGCGCCGGTCCGTCATCAGCCAGCCCTCGACCAGGGCCCGGTGCTCGCGCGGCAGCGGGTGGCCGATGCGACGCAGCACCGCGAGGGCGTGCGCGCCCGGCGCGGTTCGGTTCAGCGCGGCAAGCAGGATCGGAACGGCCCGGGTGGGGTCGCCGGTGATCCGCCAGTGCGCTTCGGCGGCTTCCACCCGCTGGCGCGTATGGCCTTCCGTCAGGCAGCGTTCCACCAGTGGCAGCAGCGGCGCGCCGAGCGGTCCGAGCAGGGCGGCCTCGGCCAGGCAGTCGGGGCGCTCGGCGAGCAGGCGCAGCGCGGGCCCGGGGTCCGCGCCGAGCCGGGCGGCGGCGACGGCGGCGGCGGGGGCCAGGCACCGGTCGCCGCCGGTCGCCAACTCGCCCAGCAGGTCGTGGAGTTCGCGGTCAGTGAGGCCGGAGCCGCCGAGGAAGCGGACGAGTTTCCCGTTCGGGCAGGTGCGCAGCAGCGTGGTCAGTTCGGGCAGCAGCGGGGCGGCGCTCTCGGGGGTGAGCGCGTCGAGGAGCTCGTCCGCCTCGCCACGAAGTACGCCGCCGTACGGGGATGGGGACGGCACGAGCGCCCGGCGTCGCAGGTCGAGGTCGTCGGTCCGGGCGGCGAGCGCGGCGAGTGCGGCGGCGGCGGGTTCGGGGACGGCGGTGAGCAGGCGGGTGTCGCCGGCCCGGCCGAGGGCGAGTTGGGCGGGCCGGTGGATCCGCCAGTCCGGGTCGGTGGTGTGCGGCAGCACCGCTTCGACGACCGGGCCGGGGTCGGAGCAGCCCGCGACGAGATCGGCGAGGCCCTGCAGGACCTTCATCCGCCAGTACCACTCGCGTTGGTGCGGCAGCGCGGCGGCCAGCAGCGCGACCGTCTCGTCCTGGTAGCCGTACCAGCGCTCGGCCAGCCGGAGCGCGCGGCGGGCCCCGCGTCCGTCGTGGTCGCCTGCGGCGATCCAGGCGGCGGCGACGGCCCGGGTCGCCTCCGGATCCTCGTCGAGCAGCCGCCGCAACCGGTCGTCGGTGTTGCCGACGCCTGGGAACCACTCGCCCGAGACCACCCGGAACGCCGGGTCGCCGCCGTCCGCCACCAGGATCGCCAGCAACTCGGCCGGGTTGGGCGCCCCGTTGCCCTCCAACAGGCCGAGCGCGGCGGTGGCCCGGACGGCCGGCTCGGGGTCTCCCAGCGCCGCCCGCAACCGCCCGCGCGGGTCGGCGTCCAGGAAGCTCAGCACCGTCAACGCCTCGGCCCGCACCGCGGGCGCCGGGTCCTCGCGGTGACACGCCGTCAGTGCGGCCAGTGCGAGCGGCAGGCTCTCCCCCGCCGCCCGGCGCGCCACCCGTACGACCTGACGGCGCACCTCGGGGTCGGGATCGTCGCGCAACAGATGCAGCAGGCCGGGGAGTTCATCGGCCGCCAGAGTGCGCCCCGTCACCTTGTGCTCGAACTCGGTCTCCTCCTCCTCGCCCTCGTACTCCTCCTCGGCCCCGCCGGTCGTCGCGATGAACGCCAGCATGCCCTCACGCCGGTGGACGGCGTGCACGGCGGCGTGCGCCAGGTACGGGACGGCGGCGGCCCCCGCCGAGGAGACCGTCCCCTGATGCAGGGCCCGGTTGAACAGCTCGCCGAGCGCACGATCGACAGCCTCCCGGTCCTCGGCGTACAACGCGCGGATCCAGCCGGGGACGTCGGTGCCGCTCCCGTACGAGTGCTCCAGGGATGCCCAGTCGGTCAGGTGCAGTTCTTCGGGTGATCTCACAAGTGCCGGACCCTAGCCAAGAACTCCGACAGCATCAGGCCGGCCGGGCCTCCTCGTGCACCTCGCCGCCCAGGGTCCCGGTCCGGGGATCCGAAGAGACGGCCAGCCGGTCCATGCGCAGCCGAGGGGCCACGGCGTGCCAGCAGTCGGGGCCCTGCCGGGTCAGCCCGCCTTTGGTGGAGATCACCCGGTCGGGCGGGTAGGGGTGGGGCGCTTCGGCGACGAGTTCCTCGGTGATGTACGGGCCGTACGCGTCGGCGGTGTCGATGAGCCGTACCCCGAGGTCCACGGCCCTGCGCAGGACGCGGCCCGGCCAGAAGAATTGGTATGCCCTTGAAGGGGCCTTGGGAAACCGGGAAGGTGCTGGGAGGCGGCTGTGAGCCTGATGAAGCCGTACCTTACGATCATCGGGTGCCGAGCCTGACCGGAGTCCCGATCCAGATCATCGCCAGCCTGCTGGCGATCGCCGCCTTCGCCGCCACCATGTGGCTCTGGCCCCGGCTGGGCGGCCGGAGCTGGCGGGCGTGGCTCGGGCGGCTGGGGGCGTTCTTCGGGACGCAGATCGCGGTGCTGGCCGCGATGGGGCTGGTCGCCAACTCGTACTTCGGCTTCTACTCGACCTGGAGCGACCTGCTCGGCCTGGACGGCAGCCCGGGCACGGTGGTGAACCACGAGCCGGGCGGCAAGGCCGTCTCGGTGACCGGCGAGCAGAAGATGTACTCCTCGCAGGGCTCCGCACAGGACCGCTCGGGCGTGATCCAGAAGGTGGAGATCCGCGGCGAGCACTCCGGGCTGACCGGCACCCCGGCGTACGTGTACCTGCCGCCGCAGTACTTCCAGCAGGCGTACGCGGGGACGAAGTTCCCGATGCTGCTCGCCCTGTCCGGCTACCCGGGAACGGCGGAGAAGCTGATCTCGCTGCTCCAGTACCCGGCGTCCACGCTGAAGGCGATCGAGGCCAAGGAGATGCCGCCGACGGTGCTGGTGATGATGCGGCCCACCCTGGTCGCCAACCGCGACACCGAGTGCATGGACGTTCCGAACGGCCCGCAGGCGGAGACCTTCTTCACCGAGGACCTGCCGAAGGCGATGTCCGCCGCCTACCGGATCGACGACCGGCCCGAGGCACGCGCGGTGATCGGCGACTCCACCGGCGGCTACTGCGCAGTCAAGTTCGCGATGCGCAAGCCGGATTCGTACCGGGCGGCGATCGCGCTGTCCGGCTACTACGAGGTCCACAACGACCCCACCACCGGCGACCTGTTCGGCGGCAGCGCCGAGGTCAAGCAGGACAACGACCTGCTGTGGCGGCTCCAGAACAAGCCCGCCCCGCCGGTCTCGCTGCTGCTGGCCACCAGCCGCAACGAGGAGAACTACCCGGCGACGCAGCAGATGATCGGCGCGTTCAAGGCGCCGACCCAGCTGTCCACCATCACCCTGGACACCGGCGGCCACAACTTCCACACCTGGACCCGGGAGATCCCCCCGGCCCTCACCTGGCTCGGCAGCCGACTCCCCCAGCCTGCGCCCGCCGCGAGCTGACGGACCGTGGGCCGGCCCGGAGATCACAGCCCCCTCATAGTCGGGTCTCATCGGGTTCTCAGGCACGCCGCCCAACGCGTCCCGCATGACCACGTCCAGTTCCGTTCCTCCGACCGGCGAGCCGTGGCCCGACGCCGCGAACCACCCGCCGCCGGTCCCGGCCGGGACCACCGCCCCGTCCGGCCCGACCGACCGGCCGGCGCCGCCGCCCGCCGGGGCCGAAGGCGAGGGCGAGCGGCCCGCTGAGGCGCTGTTCCCGCCCGTCGCGCTGCCGCCGGTCGGCCCGAGGGGCGGCCTCGGGTCATGCCGCACACACCGGCCGACGTCCCGTCAGCCGCCGCACAGCGACAGCATGGTCTTCTTGTCGGCGGGCGTCACCGGCAGCTGGTACTTCAGCGAGACCTGCGCCCAGCGGATCGCGTACGAGCAGTGCACCTCGGTGTTGGCGGGCAGCCAACTGGCCGGTCCGGAGTCGCCCTTGGAGGCGTTCTGCGAGCCGTCCGCCGGGATCAGGTTCAGCGGGTCGTTGGCGATCTGCACCCGCTTGCCCTTCTCCCACTGCGAGGCGCCCTGCTGCCAGTCGTAGGACAGCGGCATCACGTGGTCGATCTGTATCTTCGACGCCTGCTGCTTGCTCCAGTCCACCGACTTGCCGGTGTACGGGTCCCAGATCGTCATTCCGGTGACGACGCACGCGGAGCCGTCCTTGTGCTCCACCTTCTGCCCGTCCCGGGCCAGCATGTCGTCGCGGGTGCTGCAACTGTTGTGGCCCATCGGCACGCCGTCCACGTTGTCCGTCCAGGCGGGGCCGAACTGGTCGCGGTCGTAGCCGGTCTTCGGGCCCGCGTCGGCGGTCTTCACCTTCGCGATCAGGTCTCGTCCGGCCTTGCGGTCCTCGTCGCTGGTGACGGCCGCCAGGCCGGGCTTGGTGCCGTCCGGGTTCTGCAGCGGGTTGGTGCCCTTGGAGGCCGACTGGGGCTTTGAAGTGCCGTTTGTCGACGTCTTGTTGGCACTGGTGCACCCGCCGAGAGCGAGCGATCCGAGCAACAAGGCGGCGACTATGGCGGTACGGCGGGATCGCACGGCGTTCCTCTGCTGGTGGGCGACTCTGACGGCCCACCAGAAGACCAGCCGGTCAAGCAGGGGTCAAGGCGACCACGCCGCAGCATGACACACCTCACAATCCGGGCAAAACCTGTCCGGTACGAAGGGTTCGCCGAGGCCACGGGGCATGAGGCATGGGCGCAGACTGGCGGTATGACGGAATTGCGGGTGCCGGCCCTGGTGCTGGCGGCGGGCGGCGGGTCCCGGCTGGGCGGGCGTCCGAAGGCGCTGCTGCGGTACCGGGGGCGTCCACTGCTGGAGCACGCGCTGGCGGCGGCGCGGGACGGCGGGTGCGACGGGGCGGTGGCGGTGCTGGGCGCGTCGGCGGCGGAGGTCCGGGAGCGTGCCGACACGGGCGACTGCGTGCTGGTCGACAACCCGGACTGGCGCACGGGGTTGTCCTCCTCCCTGCGCGCGGGCCTGGCCGCACTTCCGGTCGGGGCGAGCGCGGTGCTGGTGCTGCTGGTGGACACGCCGGGTGTCACGGCGGAGGCGGTGCGCAGGCTGCTGGCCACGCACGCCGGGCGCACTGATCTGGCGGCGTGCGCCTATGCCGCGCGCCGGGCGCACCCGGTCCTGATCGGCGCCGCGCACTTCCCCGAGCTGCTGGCCACCGCGACCGGCGACGCGGGCGCCCGCGCCCTGCTGGCCAACCACCCGGTCACCCTGGTGGGCTGCACCGGCGTGGCCGTCCCCGACGACCTGGACACCCCGGCGGATCTGGCCCGCTGGCACATCGACTGACGGACGGTCAGTGATGCCCCGCGCCTTTCCCCCGTCTCAACTGCGGTGCAGGAATCCCTCATTCCGCGCCGGGCCGGGGCCCGATCGGCGAGGATGGAGAGCGTCTTGCCAGCCCGACCGGAACGGACGGTGATCGTCATGCCGCTGCCCGAGGACGCCGCAGACCCGGCCCGGTTCTCCCCCGGTTCACCGTCGGGGGCCAGCCAACTGCGCTGCCCGGCCTGCCGACGCGAGCACTGCTACGAGCCGCCGAGCCTGCCCTGCCCGTGCGGCGCGCAGCTGCGGGTACCGCTGCTGCGCGGCGGGGTGCCGGTGCAGGTGCGGTTCCGCTCCTGGGAGGACTCCTGGGTGAGCATGCGCTGCCCGCACTGCGGGCGCAGCGACCAGTGGCCGCAGCCGGAGTTCACCTGCGAGTGCGGGGCAACGGTGCGGATGCCGGTGGACCGGGCGCCGAAGCTGCAGAGCGCGGGCCCGCGGACGACCCGTCCGGTCGAGGCGGCCCGCCCGTACACCACGGCGGTGCCGCCGCTCACCCCGCCGGACCCGCTCACGGCCGGTTCGGGCCCGGCCCGGGCGCTGCGTCCGCCGTTCCGCCCGCAGCCGGTGCGCACCCCGCGGGACGCGGTGCTGACGGCGGCCCGCTACTTGCAGTGGCTGGGCTTCGAGGACCTCGAACTGACGCCGGGCCAGGAGCGCGATTCGACCGGCCTGCTGGGCGAGCGGATGGTGGCCCGGGTGGACACCTGGACGGAGCCGGCCGACGTCAAGGCGGTGGAGTGCCTGTGGCTGGAGACGCTGCACAGTGAGCAGGTCGCGGCGGCGATGTTCACCGTCTCCGGCTACTCCCGGCAGGCCACGGTGCGCGGCGAACAGCTGCTGGTGGCCCTCTTCACGCTGGACGCGGCGGGTATCCCGCAGCCTTCGAACGGCGCGGCCGAGGCGCTGATGGAGACCGGCTGGACGTCCTGACGCGCCGTCACTCCACCGTCACCCGGAAGCACGGGTTCCGGATTTCCTCGCGCTCGTGATCTGGTGCACAAGCTCCCGCGCGTGTTGAATTGCCGCCACGACGCGGGCCCTTGGGGATTGGGGAGGGTCCGCCGGTCGCTGCATGGCGCGCACAAGGAGGTGGCGTTGTCGGTGCACGGGACTGCCCCGGGGGGCATGGCGGACGTCGTCTGGCGGCTGCGGTCGCGGGGCTGCTGGCAGGAGGCCGCGGACCTGCTCCGCCCGCAGGCCGGCCGGGACCCGACGGCGGCGCTGCAGCGAGCCGAACTGCTGATCGAGCAGTGCCTGTTCACCGCGGACCACTGGGAGCGCGCGGAGGACGCCCTGCGCCTGGCGGAAGCCTCGGTCGCCGGCAGTGAGCACCGCGCCGCGGCCTCCTGCGCCCGTGGCTATCTGGCGTACGTGGCAAGCGTGTTGAGCCGCCGGGACCGGCTGGACGAGGCGCAGGCCGCACTGGGCCGCACCTCGGCGCTGCTGCCGCCGAAGGCACCGGGCCGGCCGCTGCTGGACTTCCGCCGCGGGCTGGTCGCGGAGAACCTGCTGCACGACCCGGCGGCGGCGCACAGTGCGTACACCCGGGCGCACGAGGGCGCCCAGGAGCGCGGGGACGACCTGCTGCGCTCCTCGACCTGGTGCCACCTGGCGGGTCTGGCGGCGGCGGCAGGCGATCCGGAGCAGGCCCGGGAGGGCTTCGGGGCGGCGCTCGAACTGCGCGAGCGGCTCGGGTACACGGTGGGAGTGGCGCCGGCGCTGGCCTCCCTGGCGGAGGTGTCGGAACCGGCCGAGGCGGAACGACTGCGCGCCGAGGCGTCCCGACTGGTCCAGGCACTGGGCGGAGTGCCGGTGTGGCTGGCGCGCCGGCTGAGCCGGGACCCGGCACCGGACGGCAGCACTGTGCACGAGCCGAAGCACGGCATCAGCTAAGGTGAGCCTTACCTGTCCGGGGCGAGCAGTGGCCCGGACAGGTCCACCGCGCCGTGCCCGGGCCCCGCTCCCGGGGTGCCACCCAGGGAGCCCGCGTGACCGTACGCCAGGTCGAGCAGTTCCCCTCCCCAGCCGTCGCCGACTCCCCGCCCTGCCAAGGGAGTTGGCGACGCCTCACCGAGGTCTTCGCAGACCTGCGGATCCACCCCGCCGCCCCGCGCACCGGCGCCGGCTGGACCACCGCCGCGGCCCTCGCCACCGACCCGGCCGCCCTCGACGCGACGATCGCCTTCGACGAACGCCTCGGTCTCGACCTGTACGGCGCCCCCACCCGCCCGGACGTCACCGCCGGCTTCAGCCTGCACCGCTACGCCTGGCCGGCCGCCCTCGCCTTCACCCTGCCGTGGTTCCTGGAACGCCGGGTCCCGCTGCTCCCGGTCGAACGGCTCTCGATCAACCGCGCCACCGGCGAGCTGACCGCCCGCCCGACCGCCTTCCGCTGCCTGCCGGACGACCCGGCCGCCGAGCACCCCGACGCCCTGGTCGTCCCGGACCGCCCGGCACTCGACGCCGCACTGCGCACCGCGCTCGCCGATCACCTCGCGCCGGTGCTCAACGCCTTCCGCCCCCGCGTGCGACGCGGCCCGCGCACCCTCTGGGCGCTCGTCACCGATGACGTGGTGGACGGCCTCTGGTACCTCTCCACCCTGCTCGACGAGGAGCCCCGGGCAGTCGCCGAACTGACCGCCCTGCTGACCGGCGACGCCACCTCGGCCCCCTTCGTGGGCACCCCGGGCTTCCGGGAGCAGGGCGGACACCGGACCAGGACCAGGGTCAGCTGCTGCCTGTTCTACACGGTCCGACCGGCCGAGCCCTGCTTCAGCTGCCCCCGCAGCAAATAGCCTCGAAAATATTTTGATCCGATTCCGAAATTCCCCCCTATTGGTGTATTGCTCGCGATCCGGTCAGGATTCCCGCATTTCTCCGCCATGATGGTTCCCCCCAATCACGATGCGGAAAGCGAGGCTGGATCAGGTCATGAGACTGTCGGACATACCGCTGGGCTGGGTCGTCGCCGGCGCGGCCGCCCTCGTGGGTGCCGTCGCCCTGCTGGCCTTCGCCCGCAGCCGCTCGGCCGCAGCCACCAACACCGGCAATTCGGACTCCTGGGAACGCGCCGAGGAACGCCGCCGCCGCACCGAATCCCTCTACGGGGGCGCCTCCTACTTACTGCTTTTCTGCTGCGCCGCGGTCGCCGCCGCGCTCTCCTTCCACGGGCTGGTCGGCTTCGGCGTCCAGAACCTCGGCCTCTCCGGCGGCTGGGAGTACCTCGTCCCGTTCGGCCTGGACGGGGCCGCCATGTTCTGCTCCGTCCTCGCCGTCCGGGAGGCCAGCCACGGCGACGCGGCACTCGGCTCCCGTCTGCTGGTGTGGCTGTTCGCCGCGGCCTCCGCCTGGTTCAACTGGGTGCACGCCCCACGCGGCTTCGGCCACGACGGAGCGCCGCAGTTCTTCGCCGGCATGTCGCTCTCGGCCGCGGTGCTGTTCGACCGCGCCCTCAAGCAGACCCGGGTCGCCGCCCTGCGCGAGCAGGGGCTCGTCCCCCGGCCGCTCCCACAGATCCGCGTGGTCCGCTGGCTGCGCGCCCCGCGCGAAACCTACGCCGCGTGGTCGTTGATGCTGCTCGAAGGCGTCCGCACCCTGGACGAGGCCGTCGAGGAGGTCCGCGACGACAAGCGCACCGCGGCGGAGAACCGGGAGCGCCGCAGGATGGCCTCCCGCCGGGAACGCGCCGAGATCCGCGCCATCGGCCGCCAGCCCGGCAGCAGCTGGCGCACCCGCCACACCCGCCAACTCGAACCCGCCCCCACCCCCGCGACCCCCACCCCGACGGAGCCCGCCATAGCCCCCGCCGGCCTCCCCGCCACCCCCGCCCACCGCAGCATCGACCTCACCCCGGACGAGGACACCACGAGACTTGCTTCGCTCGAACAGAAGCTCAAGGACCTGGAGCAGCAGTTCGGCTGAGGGGAACGAAGGGAGCCCCGACGACAGGGTTCCGCCGCTTCCGGTCCCCGCCCTGCCCTGAGCCCGTCCCCTTGAACACCCAGCTCGAACTTAAACACTCACCTCGAACCACATCCGCTTGCCGGAACCCCTGGGCTCCACACCCCACGTGTCCGCGAGCCCCTCGACCAGCATCAGCCCACGCCCGGAGGACGCCTGTTCCCCGGGCGTGCGGCGCGTCGGCCAGAGATCGCTCTCGTCCTCGACCTCGACCCGCAGCCGTGCCCGCCCGTCCTCCTGGTACAGCCGCGCGGTGAACATCGCGTCCCGGTCCGTGTGCCGAATCGCGTTCGTCACCAGCTCCGACGACAACAGCTCGGCGGTGTCGATGAGTTCGGGCACCCCCCAGCGCCGCAGCGCGTCCCGCAGCTCCGCCCGGAGCTCCGAGATCCGCGCCAGGTCCGCCTGCCCGATCCTGCGCCGCAACTGCTGCGCGGCCCGCCCGCCCGCAGGGCCGTCCCAGCGCAGCAGCAACAGCGCGATGTCGTCCTCGCGTTCGCTGGTGTCCGCGGCCTGCGAGGCGATCCGGTCGGCGAGTTCCTCCAGTGGTTCGCGGGGGGATTCGCCGATCGGGGGGAGGTGTTCGGAGACGGTCTCGCAGAGGCGGGCGAAGCCGGTGTCGAGGTCCATGTCCCGGGCTTCGACCAGGCCGTCGGTGAACAGCAGCACGGTCTCGCCGGGGTCGAGGCTGAACCGGGTGACCCGGTACTCCTCGTCGGGGGCGACGCCGAGCGGCAGGCCGCCCGCCACCGGAACGGGATGCACGGTGCCGTCGGCGCGGCGGACCACGGGGTCGAGGTGCCCGGCCCGGACGGCGTAGACCACGCCGTAGTCGACGTTGACCTCGGCGTAGGTGCAGGTGGCGAAGTGGTCGGTGTCGAGGTCGGCGAGGAAGCGCGACGCCCGGGCCATCACGGCCGCCGGCGGGTGCCCTTCGGCGGCGTAGGCGCGCAGCGCGATGCGCAGTTGGCCCATGATGCCGGCGGCGTGCACGTCGTGGCCCTGGACGTCGCCGATGACCAGGCCGACGTGACCGCCGGGCAGCGGGACGACGTCGTACCAGTCGCCGCCGATCTGCAGGCCGGAGCCGGCCGCGAGGTAGCGGACGGCGGTGGTGACGCCGGGGACGGCGGGGACGGTGCGGGGCAGCATGACCCGTTGCAGGCCGGCGGCGAGTTCGTGTTCGGCGTCGTGCAGCCGGGCCCGGGCGAGGGACTGGGCGACCAGTCCGCCGAGGGTGGAGAGCAGGGTGCGCTCGTCGGGGTCGAGTTCGCGGTCGTCGTCGAAGGAGACCACGCAGACGCCGGTGGGGCGGCCGCTGGCGACCAGCGGGAGGAAGGCCCAGGAGGAGCGTCCGGTGTTCTCGGCCCAGTCCCAGGCGTCGGGGTAGCGCTCGCGGTACTCCTCGCGGCTGGAGACGAAGATCGGAGCGCGCTGCCGGATCGCTTCTGCGGCGGGGTGGGTGGGCGCGAGCGGGATGCGGTCGAACTGGTCGCCGAGGGCGTTGCGGTAGCCGCTGGAGCCGAGCAGCGCGATCCGGCCGCCTTCGAGCGAGGCGAGGGCGAGTCCGTCGGGGCCGAGGCCGGGCAGCGGCAGCTCGGTGAAGACCCGGGCGACGTCGCGGACGGTGACGGCGTCGGAGAGGGCGCGGGCGGCTTCCTTGATGAACCGGGAGCGCTCCTCGCGCAGGACGGCGAGTTCGTCGGCGCGTTCGCGTTTGTGGAGTTCGACGGTGGCGTCCCAGACGAAACCGACCATCCGGGAGGGGCGGCCGAAGGCGTCGGCGAGGACCCGGCCGCGGAAGCGCACGGCGTGCATTTCGCCGTCGGGGAAGACGGTGCGGTAATAGGCGCCGCACTGGCCGAGTTCGGCGACGGCGCGTTCGACCCGGCGGCGCACCACGGGGGCGTCCTCGGGGTGCAGCAGGGCCAGGAAGGAGTCGGAGGTCCGGTCGAAGGACTGGCCGGCCAGGCCCAGGATGGTGCAGGCGCGCCGGTCACCGACCAGGGTGTCGCGCCGGATGTCCCAGTCGAAGGAGCCGATGCCGTTGGCGGCCATGGCCGGTTCGAGCCACTCGGGGGTGGAGTCCCCGGTGCGGGTGGGCAGGCCGCGGGCGGTGGACGGCACGGCGCGGCCGGCGGCGGTGCGCAGCGGGTTCGCGGGGGTGCTGTTCCGGGTGGCCTGGGTGGCCTGGGCGGGCGGGGTGCGGCGGGCGGGCCCAGGCGCCTCGGGCTCGGTGGCCATACTTCTCCTGCCGGTGCCTTGCCTGGCGGCCGCTGGTGGTATCCGTGTCCCCTGCTGGGCCGGCCGGACCGCGATGGTTGCGTGTGCCTACTGGCACACATTCTCACTACCCTCTCGTATGTTCGGCAAGGCGGCAATGCCAGTGGCCCGGACGGTACTGATCGCACACAATCCGCCCAAGGACCCTCACCCGAACGGCCCACCCGAGTGGCCGGTGCGGAATTCTCCCCACCGGTTCGGGGCGGGCCCGCTCAGAGCACGGACAGCTCGAACCAGGTGACTTTTCCGTCCCCGCGCAGCTGCACTCCCCAGTCGTCGGCGAGCGCCTCCACCAGCAGCAGCCCGCGCCCGGAGGTGGCGTCCTCGTTCGGGTGACGGCGGCCGGGGAGCCGGCCGGTGCGGTCGTGCACCTCGACCCGCAGGCGCTGCTCGGCGGTCAGCTGGGCGTCGAACTCGGCGCCCTTGCCGGTGTGCACCAGCGCGTTGGTGACCAGTTCGGACGCCAACAGTTCGGCGGTGTCGGCGAGTTCGGAGACGCCCCAGTGGTCGAGGGCGGCCCTCAGCCGGCGCCGGACGGTGCCGACGGCGGGCAGGTCCGCGGCCTCCAGGGAGGCGTGCAGCCGGCGATGCAGGGCGCACTCCGACTGGTGCACCGGGGCCGGACTCTGCGGCTGCGACTGCGCCCCCGGCTTCGACTGCGCCGGTGACTGGATGTGTGCGGTCCCCTGCCGGTCGGCCTGCTCCCGGCGCGAGGCCGAGCGCTGCCGCGGGAATCTTGCCTGACCGTCCATCAACTTCTTCAGCCCCCGCCCTCGTTCCGGACGGCCGCTCCGGTCCCCCACCGGTCCGGCGGCCACTTCTGGTCATCCTCATGCCCACTCGGCGGCGTTTGCAACAGTGATCCGCCCCTACGCCCGTGGTGAACGGTGCGCAAGGGCGTGCGCGGGCACGCGGGTGAGCCGGGGGCGCTCGCCCGGGCCGGGGCCCCGGGGTGCTGACGCAGGTCCACCGGCGGAGTGTCGGCTCGCCCCCGGTGCGATCTTCACACGCTCCGATCACCGGATCCGCCCCCGCCGACCATTCCCCCACACCCCTCCCGTGCGCCTGCGGGGCGTCCCGGGCCCGTGGCCGGACGCTGGACATCACGGGCAGCCGCAGGTTCAATGGGGCCCGAACACGTTTGAACGTCGTTCTAAACTCTTCGACCACCCTCCGTCCACCCTCGACGAGCGAGGCACCGTGCGACTGACTCCCACCGAACGGGACCGGCTGCTGATCTTCACCGCGGCCGAGTTGGCCCGCGCCCGACGGGCGCGCGGCGTGCGATTGAACGTGCCGGAGGCGACGGCGCTGATCGCCGACACCGTCTGCGAGGCGGCCCGGGACGGCCGGCGCCTGGCCGAGGCGATCGAGGCCGGCCGCAGCGTGCTGAGCGCCGCGGACGTGCTGCCGGGCGTGCCGGACGTGGTGACGGTGGTCCAGGTGGAGGCGGTGTTCGAGGACGGGACGCGCCTGGCGGTGGTCAACGACCCGTTCCGCGGCGCGGGTTCGCTGGGCGACGGGGCCCCGGGCGCGGCACTGCCGGGCTCCGGCGCGGGCTACGACCCGGTGGAGGAGTCGCTGCTGCTGCCCGTGCACAACACCGCCTCGGTGCCGATCTCGGTGACCTCGCACTTTCACTTCTTCGAGTCCAACCCCCGCCTGGCCTTCGACCGCTCCGCCGCCTACGGAATGCACCTGGCGGTGCCGGCCGGTTCCTCGGTGCGCTTCGACCCGGGCGTCACCGTCGAGGTCGGGCTGGTGCCGATCGGCGGCGAGCGGGTGGCGATCGGCTTCGCCGGGCTGGTGGACGGGCCGCTGGACGCACCGGGCGCGAAGGACGCAGCGCTGGCCAAGGCCCGGGCGACGGGCTACCTGACCGAGTTCGACGACGCGCAGCCCGAGCAGTGACCGCCACCCGCCGCACCAGGAAGGACCAGGCATGAGTTCCATCACCCCGCACGACTACATCTCGGTGCACGGCCCGCGCGCCGGCGACCGGGTCCGGCTCGGCGACTCGGGGCTCATCGTCCGGGTCGAGTCGGACTCGCAGGCCCCGGGCGACGAGTTCCTCGCCGGGTTCGGCAAGACCGCCCGGGACGGGCTGCACCTGAAGCCGGCCGCGGTCCGCGAGACCTGCGACGTGGTGATCTCCAACGTGCTGGTGATCGACGCGGTGCAGGGCATCCGGAAAACCTCGATCGGCATCCGGGGCGGCCGGATCTCGGCGATCGGCCGGGCCGGCAACCCGGACACCCTGGACGGCGTCGAGGTGGTGGTCGGCACCGGCACCACGATCGTCTCCGGCGAGGGCCTGATCGCCACCGCGGGCGCCATCGACACCCACGTCCACCTGCTGTCGCCGCGGATCATGGAGGCCTCGCTGGCCTCCGGCGTGACCACCATCATCGGCCAGGAGTTCGGCCCGGTCTGGGGCGTCGGCGTCAACTCGCCGTGGGCGCTGCGGCACGCGTTCAACGCCTTCGACGCCTGGCCGGTCAACATCGGCTTCCTGGGCCGCGGTTCGTCCTCCGACCCGGCCCCGCTGGTGGAGGCGCTCGCCGAGGGCGGCGCGTCCGGCTTCAAGGTGCACGAGGACATGGGCGCGCACACCCGGGCGCTGGACACCGCGCTGCGGGTCGCGGAGGAGTACGACGTCCAAGTGGCGCTGCACACCGACGGGTTGAACGAGTGCCTGTCGGTGGAGGACACCCTCGCGGTGCTGGAGGGCCGCACCATCCACGCCTTCCACATCGAGGGCTGCGGCGGCGGCCACGTGCCGAACGTGCTGAAGATGGCCGGCGTGCCGAACGTGATCGGCTCCTCCACCAACCCGACCCTGCCGTTCGGCCGGGACGCGCTGGGCGAGCACTACGACATGATCGTCTCCGCCCACGACCTCAAGCCCGACCTGCCGGGCGACGCCGCGATGGCCCGCGACCGGATCCGGGCCGGCACGATGGGCGCCGAGGACGTGCTGCACGACCTCGGGGTCATCGGCATCACCTCCTCCGACGCCCAGGGCATGGGCCGGGCCGGCGAGACCGTGCGCCGCACCTTCGCGATGGCCGGCAAGATGAAGGCCGAACTCGGCCCGCTGGACGGCACCGGCTCCTACGGCACCGCCGAGGGCGGCGACGACAACGAGCGGGTGCTGCGCTACATCGCCAAGCTGACCATCAACCCGGCCATCGCGCACGGGCTTTCGCACGAGGTCGGCTCCATCGAGGTGGACAAGCTGGCCGACATCGTGCTCTGGCGGCCGGACCACTTCGGCGCCAAGCCGCAGCTGGTACTGAAGGCCGGCTTCCCCGCGTACGGCGTGGTCGGCGACCCGAACGCCTCCACCGACCGGTGCGAACCCCTGGTGCTGGGCCCGCAGTTCGGCGCGCACGGCGCCACCGCCGCGGACCTCTCGGTGGCGTTCGTCGCCCAAGTCGCCGCCGACTCCGCCTACTTGGACGTCGCGGGCGACCAACTGCCCACCCGCAGGCGGCGGGTGGGAGTGCACGGCACCCGGGGCATCGGCCCGAGTTCGATGCTGCGCAACGGCCGGCTCGGACAGGTCGACGTCTCGGCGACCGGCCTGGTCTCGCTGGACGGCGAGCCGCTGCGCTCCGCGCCCGCCGACTCGGTCTCCCTCAGCCGCCTGTACTTCCTGTGAACTCCCTTCACCTCCCGAGGACTTGATCCCTGATGACTTCCCCCACCCCCGCCTCGCTCGGCTTCCGGATGCCCGCCGAATGGCACCCGCACGAGCGCACCTGGATGGCGTTCCCGACCCCGAACCCGACCTTCGACGGAGCGGAGCAGCTGGACGCGGCCCGCCGCGCCTGGGCCGAGGTCGCCAACACGATCGTCCGCCACGAGCCGGTCACCCTGGTCGTCAACACCGGCGAGACCGAGCAGGCCCGGCCCTACCTCTCCCCCGAGGTGGAGATCGTCGAGCGCCCGCTGGACGATGCCTGGATGCGCGACATCGGCCCGTCCTTCCTGATCGACGACGATGGCCGACTGGCCGCCGCCGACTGGGTGTTCAACGGCTGGGGCGCCCAGTCCTGGGCCCGCTGGGACAACGACCAGCACATCGCGGAGCACGTCACCGAGCTGGCCGGCGTGCGGCGCTTCGCCTCCCGGCTGATCAACGAGGGCGGCGGCATCCACGTGGACGGCGAGGGCACCGTCCTGGTCACCGACACCGTGCAGCTCGGCGAGGGCCGCAACGCCGACTGGACCCGCGAGCAGGTCGAGGCCGAACTGCACGCGCACCTCGGCACCACCAAGGCGATCTGGCTGCCGCGCGGACTGACCCGCGACTACGACGAGTTCGGCACCCGCGGCCACATCGACATCGTCGCCTCCTTCGTCCGCCCCGGCACCGTCGTCGTCCACTCCCAGCCCGACCCGGCCCACCCCGACCACGCGGTCTGCCAGGAGCTCGCCGAGATCCTGCGCTCCGCCACCGACGCCCGGGGGCGCTCCCTGGAGGTCATCGAACTCCCGGCCCCCACCGTCCTGTTCGACGAGGACGGCGAGCCCGTCGACTACTCCTACATCAACCACTACGTGGCCAACGGCGCCGTCGTGCTGTGCGCCTTCGACGACCCGCGCGACGAGCAGGCCAAGGCCATCCTGGAGAAGGCGTACCCGGGCCGCACCGTCGAACTGGTCGACGCCCGCGAGATCTTCGCCAACGGCGGCGGCATCCACTGCATCACCCAGCAGCAGCCGAAGGCCTGACCGGCCTGACCCGCGCGCAACGGCCGCGGGCCGGAACCTCCGAGGAGGTCCCGGCCCCCCCCCCGGCGGCCTGGACCCCCGCGCGGGCGGTCGGCGCGCCCCGGGCGGGGGGGGGGCACCC
>NZ_JBHWEN010000007.1:225482-257308 GCF_042734215.1 Kitasatospora sp. NPDC059673
CCTCCGAGGAGGTCCCGGCCCGCGGCCGTTCGGCGTTCACCGGCGGTCGGTCAGTGGCGGCGCCGGGGGCGGCGGTACGTCACCGCGCAGAGGACCGCGCCGCCGACGGTGAGCACGCCCGCGATCGCGGCGAGCACGCCGCCGGGCAGGTCGGTGCCGGTGTGCGGCAGGCTCCCACCCTCGCCCGGCACCCCGCCGCTCTCCCCGGCGGACGGCGAGGCCGAGGGCTCGGGACCCTCCGACGGTGAGACCGAGGGCTCCGGGCCCTCCGACGGCGACGCCGAGGGCGACGGGGACGGAGAGGGGGAGGGCGACGGGGAGGCGGAAGGAGTGGGGAACGGAGAGGGGCTGGTGGTCGGCAGGATCAGGCCCATGTCCAGTCCGAGGTCGCGCCGGCCGCCCGTCAGCGTGACGGTCGGGGTCAGGCCGGTGACCGGGTCGGCGTCGGAGTCGAGCGCCGGGTCGGTGCCCGCGTGCCGGACGGTGACCTTGGCGTCCTTGGGGATCGTGGCGAGGTCGAAGTGCACCTGGTAGGTGCCGTCGGGCAGGTTGTCGAACAGGTAGTGGCCGTTCGCGTCGGTGATCGTGGTGACCGGGTTGCCGTTCAGGTCGCGCACGGGCTGGCCGTCACCCTCCAGCAGAGCCACGTGCACGCCCTGGACGCCGGGCTCGCCGGGCTGCTGGGTGCCGTCGTGGTCGAGGTCGTCCCAGACGAAGTCGCCGAGGGCGTTGTCGGACGCGCCGGTCCGCTCGACGGCCACGCCGACCTTGGCGGGTTCGGCGGGCAGCAGCCGGCGGCCGGTCGCGTCGGTGGCGGTGTAGGCGAAGGAGTTCCATGCGTACGCCGAGTCCGGCGCGTCGAACGGCACCACCATCGGCCACTCCAGCGTGAAGGACTCGCCGGGGGCGAGGGTGCCGGGGCGTTCGATCCGGAACCAGGTGGCGACGCCCGGCCCGGGGAAGGCGGCCGTCCACGCCGCGTTCGGGTGGCAGCCCGGGTCGGAGGCGGGCGGCAGCACGGCGGGTACGCACGGGTGCTTGTCGGTGGTGTACTCGACCGTCACGGTCGGGTCGGAGCTGGTGATCGGGCTGCTCAGCGACGGCGCCCAGGCGCTGCCGCGCGCCGCCGAGGGCGTCAGCACGTAGCTGTCGCCGGGGGTCGGCAGCTTGTCGTGGGCGAGGAACTCGGTGACCGGGTCCGGCGAGTCGTTGCGGACGGTCATCCGGTAGGACGCCCGGCCGCCGGGGGTCGCGGCGCCCATCGGCCCGTAGCCGGTGTCCAGGTCGCCCTTCACCTCCTTGTAGGAGCGCAGCACGCTCGGCACCTGCACCTCGACGTCCGAGGCGGCGTGGCACATCGTCTCGGTGCGGTCGCCGTTGCCGTTCAGGTCGAGGTCGTCGGGGACGCCATGGCTGGTGCCGTTGTAGTAGCAGGTGACGGGCACGGTCGGCTGGTCGGCGGTGACGAACACCTGGTTGGTGAGGGTGCCGGCCCGGACGCTGGCGGCGACCTGGACGTCGAACTGCACCCGGTAGGCCCGCGGGTCGTTCAGGTACGTCATGTCGGGCGCGCCGGCCGGCCAGGTCATCTTGATGATCTGCGTGCCGTCCGCACCGGGCATGACCTGCACGGACTCGGGGAGCTTGGCGTCCGGGTAGCTCGGGCTGGTGCGCAGCGAGCCTTCCACGTAGACCAGGCCGGCGGGCAGCACGTCGTACAGCACCAGCGGTCGGTCCAGGCCGCGCCCGCTGCGGTTGTAGGGGATCACCTCGAAGGTGGCGCGGCCGCCGGCGTTGGTGACGGCGCCCGCGACGGTGGTCTTGGCCGCGCCGAGGTTGGTGGCGACGGAGACGGTGGACTCGGCGCAGCCGGTGGCCGAGGCGGTGGTGGTGCCGTCGGTGGCGGTGTTGTCGACGCAGTTGGTGAGCGACTCGGGTGCGGGGCGGCCGTCGTGGCCGGGGGTGACGACCTGGGTGACGACCTGGACGCCGCTGCCCGGGGACCAGCCGGTGGGCAGCGGGCCGTTCCAGGTCAGCCGCAGCCCGTCCAGCCGGCGCCCGGCGGGCAGGCCGAGCACGTCGTTGGCCGGGTCTCCGGCGCCCTCCGCGAAGGCGACGCGGCGGTTGCCGGAGCCGTCGAACGGGGTGCCGGGGGTGAAGGTCAGCCAGGTCGGGTCGCCGTTCAGCCGGTACTGGAAGGTGAGTTGGATGCCGGGCGGGTTCCACGCGTCGAGCTGGACGGTCTGCGGGAACAGCCAGTTGTAGAGGCTGTCGGTGGTGCCGGTGCCCGGGTCGGTCATGGTGAGCGAGGTGGCGGGCGCGGAGGAGTTGGTGGCGAACAGGCTGAAGCTGTTCAGGTCGCCGGAGACGCTGTGCTCGCCCCAGGACTTGGACGCGGTGACCTGCACGCCGGTGGCGGGCTCCTGGAAGACGCCGGTGGTGGCGTCGGCCGTGGACAGGCTCTGCTCCGCGGCGGCGCCCAGCGGATCACCCGTCAGTTCGACATGGTTGGTGGAGGTGGTGCCGGACGGGAAGGTCGGGTCCGGGTAGTTCACCACCAGCACGCCCGGGATCCGGCAGCCGGCCTGGCCGTTCCCGGCCCGGAAGGCGCCGATGTCGTACTGCCAGGTGTTCGGGCCGGGCGGCACCTGGGTCCAGCCGGGCGAGCGCGCGGTGTCGACGACCGCGCCGGGCGGCAGGGTGTCCAGCAGGTGGCCGGCGTCCAGGTCGACGTTCGGGCCGGCCGTCGAGCAGGCGCTGAACTGGTAGGTGACGGTCCGTCCGTCCGCGCTGGAGGTCTGCACGCCCTTGGTGACCTGGTAGACCGGCTCGACGTGGGCGGTGATGTGGGCGGTCCCGCTCTGCGGGGCCTCCCCGTCCACCGTCAGATTCGCCGTGTTGGACGCCGAAGTGCCGTTCGCGGTCGTCCAGTTGGGGAAGCGTGTGACGACGGTGACGGCGGCCGTGGTGCCCGGGCTGAGGTCGAGCAGCCGAATGTCCAGCTCGCCGCCGGTCGTCCCGGGCTCGGGCACCTTCGAGTTGGCCACGTCCACCGTGGTGGGGTCGGGCGACCAGCCGACGAACTCCAGCGACGGGGGGAGCGCGTCGGTGATCCTGCCGTTGACGCACTCCTGGACCGAGCAGGTGAACTTCAGGGTGAAGGTGACGTTCTCCCCCGGCGCCGCGGTGGACTTGTCGACGGTCTTGGTGAACGAGATCGCGGCGTGCGCCGGTGGGGCGAGAGCGCCGCTGCCGAGCAACGAGCCGGCCAGCAGTGCCAGGACGGAGGCGATCCGTCCTGAACGGAGGGGAGTACGCATGCCGAGCAGTTCATCCGACTACTTGGGGCCAAATGGCGGTGCCGCGAGCCGAAATGACCCTATTTCACCCGAACGGAGCAGCAGATCCGCCCGCCCGACCGAAATTCCGCCGAACACCCTCCGCCAAATGCCCGTCCGGTCGCCGATGCACCCCGGCGGACGATCTCCGATATTCGACCTCCGAACACCTGTCGGCGGTTAGCATGCCCATGCGGCGTCAGGGGGACGCCCGCCCAGCATTGGGGGAACCACGCATGCGCATCCGCGCGAACGGACTCACCGCCCTGCTCCTCGGCTCGCTGCTCGCCGTCGGCGCCACCGCCGCACCGCAGGCCGGCGCCGCCAGCACCACCCCGGCCGCCACCACCGCCACGACCCGCGGTCTGGAGATCGGCATCCCGGCCTACACCTTCCCGGACTACCCGATGATGCTGGACGTCCAGGCCACCCAGCCCGCGCCGTCCGTCGTCATCCTCAACCCGAACAGCGGCGAAGCCCCGTTCGGCCCCGCCTGGCAGGCCCGCGCCGACGCGCTGCGCGCCAAGACCACCGCCACCGGCGAGCACACCAAGGTGCTCGGCTACGTGCACACCGAAGCCACCGCGCGCGACCGGGCCGCCATCCTCAAGGACGTCCGCAACTACCTGGTCACCGCGGACGGCAAGCTGCACGTCGACGGCATCTTCTTCGACACCAGCAGCCGCAACTGCGGCGTCAACAACGTCGAACGCGACTTCTACCTCGACCTGCGCCAGCAGGTCCAGGCCCTCGTCCACTCGATCGACCCGAGCGTGCAGGAAATGGTGGTGAACAACCCCGGCACCGCCGTCCAGGACTGCTTCCTGGAGCCCGGCAAGCGCACCGCCGACACCTTCGTCACCTTCGAAGGCACCTACGACAACTACATCAACCACTATCTCGGCGGGAACGTCTTCAACCTGACCGTCGGCTACTACCCCGGCAACGGCTTCGACCCCGACGGCACCTCCTACTGGCACCTGATCCACGCCACCCCCGACGCGGCCGCCATGAAGACCGCCCTCGGCACCGCGTTCACCCGCGGCGCCGGCTACGCGTACGCCACCAACGACGTCGAGCTCAACCCGTGGGACGCCAGCCCCGCCTGGGGCTTCAACGCGGAGACCTCCTACGCCGCCACCCTCGGCTGACCCCCCGGCCGGGCCCGCCCCTGCGAAGGGGCGGGCCCCGCCGCGACGCGGTGTCATGGAGCCATGACACCCCCCACGCTCGACGAGCTCACCGACGAACTGCTGCGCCTCGCCCCCGGGCTGGAGCGCGAACAGGCCGCCGCCGTCCTCCGCAAGGCCTACCGGGCCGGCCTCGACCACGGACGGCAGGAAACCGCCGAAGGACGCGAACACAGCGGCTGGTGACCCCGGCCGCGCCCCCGCCGCGCCCCGTACGGGAGACTGGACGCCGGACAGCCAGCAACGAGGAGAGCGGATGGCCCCGCCACGCACCCGCCGCCCGGCCCGCCCGCGGGAGGAGGTGTACGCGGCCGCCCGCGCCGCCATCGCCGAACACGGCCTCGCCCGCCTCACCATGGCCGGCCTCGGCCAGCAGCTCGGCATGAGCGCCGGACACCTGCTCTACTACTTCGGCAGCAAGGACCAGCTCCTGCTGGAGACCCTCCGCTGGAGCGAGGCCCAACTCGGCGAACGCCGCACCCGCGAACTCGCCCGCCACGACCTGCCGGTGCTCGAACGGCTCGCCCGCTACATCGACCTCTACCTGCCCGAAGGCCCCGGCGACCCCCGGTGGATCCTGTGGATCGAGGTGTGGAGCCGCTCCCCCGGCACCGCGGAACTCCGCCAGGGCCAGCTCGACATCGAGACCCCCTGGCAGAACGACCTCACCGCGCTCATCACCGAGGGCCTCAGCACCGGCGTCCTCACCCCCACCGTCCCCGCCCCTGCCCGCGCGACCCAGCTCCGCGCCCTCCTCGACGGCCTGGCCATCCCCCTCGCCATCGGCCTCCCCGCCACCACCCACGCCACCTCCGCCGCCCACGCCACCTCCGCCGCCCACGCCCTGCTGGGCGTCCCGCCAGGGGCGACGCAGTAGCGGGCCCGGACCACGGGCACCGGCCGGACGGGTGGCGTCACTCCGTCCAGACCGCCGCCGCTGTGCGGTCGTCGGCGTAGCCCTTGGCGCGGACCTGGATCTGGCGGAGGAAATCGACGGTGCCCGGCGGGTGCGGGTGGGCCCAGTGGCTGGACAGGAAGTGGGCGACGGCCGGCTCCTCGGCGATCGGGGCGGCCAGGCCCGGGGTGCAGAGCAACAGGATGTCGCCGGAGGTGGCCGGCACCAGGCGGAACCGGAACGGGCGGGGTGCCGGAAGGGCGGCCGGGGGCAACGGGGGCTGGCCGTCCGGGTGGTGGAGCAGCCGGGCCGCGTACGCGTCGATCCAGTGCCCCGAGCGCAACAGGTACAGCCCGCCCGGGCCGGTGCCGAACGCGGCCCGGTGGGTGGCCGCCGGGTCGGTGGACATCAGCAGGCAGTGCAGCGACGCGGTCTCCTCCGCCGGCAGCGCCTCCTCCGGGAGGACGTCCGGCTCGGCCCCGTCCGGCACCGGCCCCGCGCTCTGCGCGCCGTTGCGCAGCCGGGCCGCCGCCTGGACCGCGATCCGCTGCAGGCCGTACCGCAGCCGGTCGCGGGCGCCCGCCCGCAGGTCGGCGGCGAGTTCGCGGCGGCTGCGCCCGATCGCGGCGGCCAACTGCCGGGCCGCGTCCGCCGCCGCGGCGGAACCCCACACGGCGTCGGCCCGCCGCGCCGGGCCCGCGAGCACCGTCAGCACCAGCCCGTCCTCGGCGTCCCCGAACCGGACGGTGAGCAGGGCGTCGCGTCGTGGCTCGCCCCGGTAGCGGGCGGAGTCGCCGCGGATCGACACGGCCCGCAGCGTGGTCGCCGCGAACCGGGCGCCGTCAAGGGCCGTGTCCGGCACGATGCCGGCCAGCCCGTCCGGGTCGGTGACCGGCAGCGCGGTCGGCTCGGCGGCGTACGTCGGCGGGCGCTCCCCGACATGCGGCACCGCCGGCGTCTCCGGCTCCCGCCACGGCGCACCGCGCTCCGACGGCGGGGCCGCGGCGGCGTCCGACTCCACGACGTCCGGCTCCGCGACGGCCGGCTCCGCGACGTCCGGCTCCGCGACGGCCTCGGGCTCCACCGCGGCCTCTGGCTCGACCGCCACCGCCACCGCCACCGGCTCCGGCTCCGGCTCCGGCTCCGGCTCCGCAACGACCTGGGGCTCGACCGGTGCGTCCTGCGTGGGACGGAGTTCGGGCCAGGCGGCCTCGGCCCAACTGCGCGGGGACGGTTCGCGGTCCGCCGTCGCGGTCTCGGCGGTCGGCGGGGTGTCCTCGGCGGTCGGCGGGGTGTCCTGGGCGGGACGGTCCTGGGGGTCGAACAGGCCGGCGGCGGAGGTGAACCAGTCGTCCACGGACGAGGTGTCGGCAACGGCGTCGGGAGTGTCGGGGAGGGTACCGGCGGGGCCCGCGTAGACGGTGTGCCACCAGGCGTCGTCGGGTCGGGTCGGCCTGGGTGCGCCCTGCTCGTTCAACTGACGGCTCCTGATTGATCCGTGGAAATGCCCGACGTCACCCCATTCTTCCGAAGCACAACGACGGTGTCCGGGAATCGGAACATCGCACCGACACCGGGGAGGGGTTCCGGCCACGGCCGGTCGGAATGAGCCGCAGTGATGGGCCGCGCGACGGAAATTCGGGACCCGAAGGGGGCATCGCTTCACCCGATCGGCTGATTAATATGTGCGCATGACCGCGCCAGGACTTCGCACTCGACCCCGGGAAGGGACCGCGTACGCGGTGCTCCGCCCGGTGGCGGTGCTGTGGTCCGTGCTGCTGGCCGCCCTGCTGGCGCTGCTGCCGTGCGCGGCGAACGCCCGCACCGCGAGTTCCGTGCCGACCGGGCCCGTCACGTCCGTGCAGGCGGTGTCCACCGTCACCCCGGCGGCGGGCGCCGTCGTCGCGGAGCGGCACGGTGCACCGTCCGGCACCCGGCACGCGCTGGCACCGGAAGCTCCCGGCGTGCTCATCCTGTGCACCGCGGACGGCCCGAACCGGGTGCCCGGTCACGGCTGTTCCAGTCACTCCTTCTGCGGCCCGGAGTCGCAGCTCCCGAACGCGCCGCCGCAGCCCGGCGCGGTCGTCCTGCCGCAGTTGGTGGCTCCTCCCGCGTCGCCCGCCGTCCCGGCGTGTGACGTCCGACCGGCGCCGCACCACGCGCCCGACCTGCACGCACTCCAGGTTCACCGGTCCTGAGCGGAACCCACCGCCGACCCGTTCCCCGACGTCGGGGCGGTCGGCGGCTCCGCTGCCCCAACCCCACCGCAGACCGCCGTGAACAGCACGGCGGGGACAAGGACACCATCCATGGGTTCCGCCTCCAAGCAGTCCTCCCAGCCGACCGGCAAGCAGCCGCGCCCCGGCAGCAAGTCCGCCCAGCAGGCCGACCGTCGGGCCCGGATCGCCGAACTGCGCGCGACCGAACAGCGCCGTGAGCGCCGCAACAAGATCTTCACCATCGCCCTCTCGGCCGGGCTGGTGCTCGCCATGATCGGCGGCGGCACCTGGCTGGCGCTGGACGCCAAGCACAAGAAGGACCAGCAGACCGCTGCGGCGAAGTCCCCGATCGAGGGCGTCAAGACCTGGGACAACCTGTCCCGCACGCACGTCCAGACCGAGGTCAAGTACCCGCAGGCCCCGCCGGTCGGCGGCGACCACAACCCGGTCTGGGCGACCTGCATGGGCACCGTCTACGACCAGCCGGTGAAGAACGAGAACGCGGTGCACTCGCTGGAGCACGGCGCGGTCTGGGTGACCTACAACAGCAAGGCGAAGGCCGAAGACCTCAAGGTGCTGAGCGAGAAGGTCAAGGCCACCCCGTACAGCCTGATGAGCCCGTACCCCGACGAGGAGGGCACCATCACCCTGAGCGCCTGGGGCACCCAGCTGATCGTGGAATCCGCGAACGACCCGCGGATCGAGCAGTTCTTCACCAAGTACGTGCAGGGCCCGCAGACCCAGGAGCCGGGCGCCTCCTGCAGCTCGGGCGCGATGTGACCGGCGACCGGGAACCGGAGACGGAACTCGCGGAACCGGCCGGCGGCCGGCGCCGCCGCGCCCTGTGGTGGCCGGCCGCGCTGGCGGCCGTGGTCGCGCTCGGCCTCGGGGTGCCCGCGCTGGTCTCCAGCGGCACCCCCGCGTCCGGGAGTTCCTCGTCCACGCCGAGCACCGACTCGGCGGAGGCCGGGTTCGCCCGCGACATGGCCACCCACCACCAGCAGGCGATCGACATGTCGTTCATCGTCCGCGACCGCACCCAGGACCAGGCGGTCCGCACCCTGGCGTTCGACATCATCAACACGCAGGCCAACCAGCGCGGCATGCTGATGGGCTACCTCGACCAGTGGGGCCTCACCCAGACCGGCGCAACCAAGCCGATGGCCTGGATGGGGCACACCTACCAGGCGCACGACGGTTCGCTGATGCCCGGCATGGCGACCAACGCCGACCTGGAAAAGCTCCGCACCCTCAACGGCCGGGACGCCGAGGTCTTCTACCTCCAGCTGATGCTCGCCCACCACCGCGGCGGCGCGGACATGGCCCAGGCATACGTGGACGCGGCGAAGAACGACGTGGAGAAGCGGCTCGCGCAGACCATGGTCAACGGCCAGAAGGCCGAGATCGACCTGATCACCACCATGCTCACAGAACGCGGCGCCCAACCGACCCCCTGACCCACCCCCACCCCGCCCAGCCCAGCCCACGAGGGGCGCCACCCCGAACCACCCGGGGGGCGCCCCTCACGCGTTCCTGCCGACGCACCGGCGGGGGCGCTTGCGGCGTAACACCGGCGGGCGGTCCTGGGCGCGCGCCGACGGGCGTTCCCGACGCGAGATCGGCGGGCGTTCCCGACCGTACGCGGCGGGCGATCCGAGCGTGTGCCGAGGGGCGTTGCCGACCGTGCGGCCAGCGTGCGTTCCCGACATGACCTCAGCAGGCCCCGACCGTACGCGGCGGGGGCGCTCGCGGTATGACACCAGCGGGCGATCCCAAGCGTGCGCCACTGGGCGGCGTGCCCGACGTGAGATCAGCAAGCGTTCCCGACCCGACCGCACGCGGCGAGCGATCCCGAACATACGCCAACGGGCCTCACCAACCGTACGGCCAGCGGGCGTTCCCGACATGACCTCAGCAGGCCCCGACCGTACGCGGCGGGGGCGCTCGCGGTATGACACCAGCGGGCGATCCCAAGCGTGCGCCGCTGGGCGTTCCCAACCGTGCGCCACTGGGCGGCGTGCCCAACGTGAGATCAGCAAGCGTTCCCGACCCGACCGCACGCGGCGAGCGATCCCGAACGTACGCCAACGGGGCCTTACCAACCGTACGCCAGCGGGCGTTCCCGAAATGACGTCAGCAGGCCGGACCGTACGCGGCGGGGACGCTCGCAACATGACACCAGCGGGCGATCCCAGGCGTGCGCCGGTGAGCTCCCAACCCTGCCCCACTGGGCGGCGTGCCCAACGTGAGATCAGCAAGCGTTCCCGACCCGACCGCACGCGGCGGGCGGTCCCGAGCGTGCGTCGGCGGGCGGTCCCGACGTCAGATCAACGGCGTTCCCGGCCCCAGGCGGCGGGCGTTCCGAGCATGCGCCGATGGGCGTCACCGATCGTGCGCAAGCGAGAGTTCCCGACATGACGTCAGCAGGCCCGACCGTACGCGGCGGGGGCGCTCGGGACATAACGTCAGCGGGCAATCCCGGGCGTGCGCCGGTGAGCTCCCAACCGCGCGCCATTGGGCGTTCCCGGCGTGAGATCAGCAGGCGTTCCCGGCCCACGCGGCGGGCGTTCCCGACGTCACATCAGCGGCGTTCCTGGCAGTAGGCGGGCGTCCCGAGCACGCGCCGACGGGCGTCACCAACCGTGTGCCAGCGGGCGTTCTTGCCTTACGCGGTGGGCATCACCGAACCATGCGCCAGCGGGCGTTCCCGGTATGACGTCAGCAGGCCCCGACGACGCGTCGGCGGGCGACCCCGACGTGGCGTCAGCGAGCGGACAGTCGCGCCGCCAACACAGCAACCGCAGCGAGCAGCAACAGGACCGCCCGGCCGCCGGACGCCGCCCCGGCGAGGTGGACGGCGAGCACCGGCAGGGCGGTGCCGAGTGCGGTGCCGAGGCTGCGCACCATGTTCACCAGGCCGCCGCCCACGGCCGAGCTCTGCGCGGGTATCGCCCGCATCACCAGCGCGTTGTTGGCGGGCAGTAGCAACCCGAGGCCGTAACCGGCCACCAGCAGCGGCGGCACCGTCGCGCCGGGCCCGGGCCCGGGCAGCACGGCCAGCACCAGCAGTGCGGCCGCAGTGGTCAGCGCGCCAACCCGGCAGCGCATCGCGTCGCTCCACCCACGCGGCAGCAGGCCGCCACCGACCGTGGCGGCCAGCGCGAACGCTGCGGGCAGTGCCGTGATCACCACTCCGGCCGTGCCGGCGGACACCCCGCGACCGGTCAGCACCACGGGCTCCAGCACCAGCGGGCAGAACAGCAGCAGGTAGCCGATCAGCGCCACCAGCAGCCCGGCCCGGATGCCGGGGGTGTTCACCAGCCCGGGCGGGACGATCGGCCGGTCCGCGCGCCGCTCCTGCCGGACCAGCCCGGCCGCCGCGAGGACCGCGAGCACCGCCAGCACGGCCACCGCCCAGCCCGGCAGCGGCAGCCCGGAGGCGGCGGACAGCGCCAGCAGCAGCGCCGTGGACGCGGCGGCCAACAGCACCAGCCCGGCCAGGTCGAAGCGCCCACCACCTCCGCTCCGCCCGCTCCCGCTCAGCCCGCCGCCGGTCCGTCCACTCCCGGTCCGCCTGCCCCCGCGCTGCCCGCCCCCGGTCAGCCCATCCCCACGCCACTCATCTCCGCTCAGCCCGCCGCCGGTCCGTCCACTCCTGATCGACCTGCCCCCGCTCCGCCCATCTCCCCGCCACTCATCTCCGCTCAGCCCGCCGCCGGTCCACCCACCCCCGCTCCACCTGCCCCCGCGCTGCCCATCCCCACGCCACTCATCTCCGCTCAGCCCGCCGCCGGTCCACCCACGCCCGGTCCACCCGTCCCCGCGCTGCCCGTCCCCGCGCTGCCCGTTCCCGCTCCGCCCGTCTCCGCGCCGCCCGCCGCCGATCCACCCGCCCCCGCGCTGCCCATCCCCGATACGCCCATCTCCGCGCCACTCGTCTCCGCTCAACCCGTCCCCGGTCCACCCGCTCCCGCGCCGCCCGCCGCCGGTCCGCCCGTCCCCGGTACGCCCATTCCCGCGCCACTCGTCTCCGCTCAACACGCCCCCGCGCCGCCCGCCGCCGATCCACCCGCCGCCAGTCCGTCCGCCCCCAGCCCGTCCGACGCAGGACTGTCGCCCCTCCGGGAAGGTTCGTGGGAGCAGGAACCAGCCCGCCAGGATGCCGAGCGCACCGATCGGGACGTTCACCCAGAATGCCCAGCGCCAGGAGGCGTGGGTGACCAGCAGGCCGCCGAGGGTCGGGCCGAGGGCGAGGCCGAGGGCCTGCGCGGCGGCCTGGATGCCGAGCGCGGTGCGCATTGCCCGCTCCGGCACGCCCCGGGCTACCAGCGCCACGCTGTTGGCCTGCATCATCGCGCCTCCGACGGCCTGCACCGCGCGGCAGGCCACCAGGACGGCCAGGTTGCCGGCCAGTCCGGCGCCGAGCGAGGCGGCCGCGAACACCGCGAAACCACCCAGGTACATGGTTTTGCGGCCGACCAGGTCGGACAGCCGCCCGACCGGGGCCAGCAGGGCAACCAGTACCAGCAGGTAGGACAGCGACACCCATTCCACGGCGGCGAAGCCCGCGTCGAACCGGCGTTCCAGCGCGGGGAACACCAGCGAGGTGACGCTCGCGGTCAGCTGGCCGAGGAACGCGCCCAGGCAGACGGTGCCGACGGCCAGCCAGTGCGCGTGCGGCCAGCGTGCGACGGCGCGCGGGCGCGGGCGTTCGGCGCGTTGCAGGGCGTCGAGCAGCCTGGGGGCTACGGCAGGTTCGGCCATGATCCCAACATATCTGCCACCGACATAATCGCTCAAGGACAGTTTCCGGCACCGAGGCATCTGCCCTCGCCCGGCACCAGTCCTCCCTGGTCAGCGCGCGAACCCGGGTCGGCACCGGCACCGCCTGAGGTCGGCACCGGCACCGCCTGAGGTCAGCGCCCGCACACACCGCCTGAGGTCAGCGCCGACACCGCCTGGCGCTACGCTGTCCGCCATGTCTTCGCAGCCCCAGCCCGCGCCCGACGCACTCGCCGGGGCCCAGCAGCTCACCGATGTGATCACCCGACTGCGCCGCGCCCTGCGCAGCTCCATCAGGTCGGAGTTCCCCTGGGAGGCGCTGCCGATGGCCCAGGTCGAACTCCTCCAGACCCTCGCCGTCGCTCCCATGCGGGTCGGCGAACTCGCTTCCCGCCAGCGCCTGGCGCCCAACACCGTCAGCGGCCTGATCTCCAAGCTCCTCGACGCCGGTCTGGTCGATCGCCAACCCGACCCGGGCGACCGCCGTACCGCCCGCATCGCCCTCACCGAAGCCGGCCACCAGCAGCTCCGTGACTGGCGCAGCGCCCATGAACGCCGCCTGGCCGCCGCTCTCCAGAGCCTCACCCCCGCCGACCGCGAGGCCGTCATGCTGGCCCTCCCAGGCCTCGACCACCTCGCCCACACCCTCGCGGGAACCGACCCGAGAACCGACCCGAGAACCGACCCGAGAACCGACCCGACCCGCTGACACCACCGCGCCCGTGGCCGGGGCATGGCGATGTCCGGCCAGGCATGGCGACGTCCGATTTCCGCCAGTCGGGCCTCCGGCGATGACGCAGACTGGATGGCGTGATCGACGACGAGACCAGGTACCGAGCCGTGCACAGCCGCGACGCCCGCTTCGACGGGGTGTTCTTCACGGCGGTTCGCACCACCGGCATCTACTGCCGTCCGAGCTGCCCGGCCACCACTCCCAAGCGCACCAACTGCTCGTTCTACCCGACCGCGGCCGCCGCCCAGGGCGCAGGCTACCGGGCCTGCCGGCGCTGCCGGCCCGACTCGGTGCCGGGCTCGCCCGAGTGGAACCACCGGGCCGACCTGGTCGGCCGGGCCGTCCGGCTGATCGGCGACGGCGTGGTGGACCGCGAGGGCGTCGCCGGGCTGGCCGACCGGCTCGGCTACAGCGCCCGCCAGCTCCAGCGCCAGCTGACCGCCGAACTCGGCGCCGGCCCGCTCGCCCTGGCCCGCGCGCAGCGCGCCCAGACCGCCCGGCTGCTCCTGCAGACCACCGAACTCCCGGTCACCGACGTGGCGTTCGCGGCCGGCTTCGCCTCGGTGCGGCAATTCAACGACACCATCCGCGAGGTCTACGACCGCACTCCCAGCACGCTGCGCACCGAGCGCGGCGGCCACCGTCGCTCGCCCGCCGCGGCCGGCCCGCTGGGCCTGCGGCTCGCCTACCGGGGCGCCGTCGACACCGAGCACCTGCTGGACTTCCTCGCGCTGCGTGCCGTCCCGGGCGTCGAGGAGGTCGTCCCCGGCCCGCGCCCCGGCACCCGCACCTACCGGCGCACCCTGGCCCTCCCGTACGGGCACGGCATCGCCGAGATCGACGGGCTCGCCCCGGGCGATGATCGGGCCCGTGGCTGGCTGGACTGCCGGCTCACCCTCAGCGACCTGCGCGACCTCACCACGGCCGTGCACCGGCTGCGCGCCCTGTTCGACCTGGACGCCGATCCGGACGCGGTCGATGACCGGCTCGCCGCCGACCCGCTGCTCGCCCCGCTCGCCGTGGCCCGGCCCGGGCTGCGCTCCCCCGGCCACGTCGACCCGCACGAGCTCGCCGTCCGCGCCGTCCTCGGCCAGCAGATCAGCGTCGCCGCCGCCCGCACCCTGGCCGGCCGGCTCGCCGAGACGTACGGCACCCCGCTGACGTCCGCCGACGGCGGCCTGCGTCTGCTGTTCCCGACCGCCGACGCCCTCGCGGCCGCCGATCCCGAACACCTGGCGATGCCGCAGGCCCGCCGCCGCGCCCTGCTCGGCCTGTGCGCCGCCCTCGCCGCGGGCACCGTCCGGCTCGACCCGGGCGTGGACCGCGAACAGGCCGCCGCCGACCTGCTCGCCCTCCCGGGCATCGGCCCGTGGACGGTCGGCTACCTGCGGATGCGCGCCCTCGCCGACCCGGACGTCTTCCTCCCCACCGACATCGGCGTCCGCGACGGCCTGCGCGCCCTCGGCGAGAGCGGCGAGCCGCGCAGCGCCGCCGACCGCTCGACCGCCTGGGCGCCCTGGCGCTCCTACGCCCTGCACCACCTGTGGTCGGCCGCCTCGGCCCACCACGCCGCCACTCGAAACACCGCCACTCGAACCCGCGACACCCGCAAGGAACCGGCATGACCACTGTGTTCACCACCATGGACAGCCCGCTCGGCACCCTGCTGCTCAGCGGCACCCTCGACGAGGAGCACGGCTTCGCCCTGACCGCCGTCACCGCGCCGGGTCAGAAGTACGCGCTCGCCGAGCCCGCCGCCGACTGGCAGCCCGACCCGGAGGCGCTCGCCCCCGTCGTCGAGCAGCTCACCGCGTACTTCGCCGGCGAGCGCACCACCTTCGACCTGCCGCTCGCCCCCGTCGGCACCGAGTTCCGCCGCCGGATCTGGGAGTCCATCGACGAGATCCCCTACGGCACCACCGTCACCTACGGCCAACTCGCCGACGCCGCAGGCCAGTCCCCCCGCGCCGTCCGCGCCGTCGGCGGCGCCGTCGGAGCCAACCCCCTGCTGATCGTCCGCCCCTGCCACCGCGTCATGGGCGCCAGCGGCAGCCTCACCGGCTTCGCCGCCGGCATCGACGCCAAGCGCTGGCTGCTCGCCCACGAGAGCGGCGAGGACACGGACAAACTGTTCTGACCGCCGTCGGCCCGACGGCACCTCCTCGGTCCGCCGGGCCGACCGGGATGAACCCGCCCGGGCGGAGGTCAGGTGCGGCGGACGGTGCGGGCCGCCTTGGTGCGGGACTTGTGGTGGCGGGCGCGTTCGGCGCGGAGGCGGGCGTCGGTGCGGGAGGCGATCCAGTCGTTCTCGCGCTGGAGCTTGAGGTAGGACTCCCAGCGGCGCTCGGGGAGGGTGCCGTCGGCGAGGGCGGCGCGGACGGCGCAGGCGGGTTCGCTGCGGTGGGAGCAGTCGTCGTAGCGGCAGCCGGACGCGAGCTGGTCGATGTCGGCGAACGCGAGGTCGATGCCCTCGCCACCGAAGAGGCCGACGCCGCGCAGGCCCGGGGTGTCGATGACGGCGCCGCCGCCCGGAAGGGGGACGAGTTCGCGGGTGGTGGTGGTGTGCCGGCCCTTCTCGTCGACAGAGCGGACCTGCTGGACCGTCATGGTGTCCGTGCCCGCGAGCGCGTTGGTGAGGGTGGACTTGCCGGCGCCGGACTGGCCGATCAGGGCGCAGGAGCCGGTGGCGAGGGCGCGCAGCGCGTCCATGCCGGCTCCGGTCTCGGCGCTGACCGTCAGCACGGGGACCCCGGGTGCGACCGCCTCCACGTCCGCCCGGACGAAGTCGCCGTCGTGCACCAGGTCGGACTTGGTGAGGACGATCAGCGGTTCGGCCCCGGATTCCCAGGCGAGGGCGAGCAGACGCTCCACCCGGCCCAGGTCGGGCTCCGCGGCGAGTGAGACGGCGATCAGGACGGTGTCGATGTTGGCGGCCAGCACCTGACCTTCGGAGCGCTTGTGGGCGCCCTTGCGGATGATCGCGGTGGTGCGGGAGAGCACGGTGGTGACGGCGGGCAGCGGCCGGGCGGCCGGGTCGACGGCCACCCAGTCCCCGGTGCACGGGTTGCGGATGGTGTCGGCACCGGTCACCGGCCGGGTGTCGGCGCGCAGCGTGGTCGGCTCGCCCGTCTCGGGATCGATGAGCAGCACGTCGCAGCGGCCGCGGTCGATGCGGGTGATCCGCCCAGGGAGCAGGCCCGCCTCGGCGAGCGGACGGAAATCGGCGGCCCGGCCCTCGTCCCAGCCGAGGCCGGAGAGCGGGTGGGCAGCGGAGGTCGTGGAAAGCACGGGGTGAACCCTTCAGGGAACGGGTGGCCCCGGCCGGACGACGGCGGTGTCAGCGTATGGGCGACACCGGTTCGAGGCCGGCCGCGGACCGGGGGGTACAGGACTCGATGAACTTCTGAACGCGGGAACCAACACCTGCAAGGACAGGCCTCACGGTCCTCACCTCCTCTTCTGCGACACGCCTCGCGCACCCCACCCTGGGGTGCCCTCGATCGGCGGACGCCACGGTAGTACCCGCCCGCCCCCGCCGCCACCGAATTTCCGCGCCACCCGATCGGGGCCTCACCGCCCGTGCGCGGCAGGGCAGTTGACGCACGGGCTCACCGGCACGCGCGGACACTCCCGGCGCACACGAAGCGGCCCCCGCCCGCACCGCAAGGTACCGACGGGGGCCGCTTCCCGCCCCGCACGTTTCAGTGCGGCCTGCGCCGCACCCGGCTCAGCCGCCGGCGGACGTCGTCGTGCGGCAGGAACGCGGCCCAGCGTTCGGGGTACTCGCTCGGCACCGGCTCGTCGTCCTCCTCGTCGAAGAGGTCCTCGTCGTGGCCTTCGGCGAGCCCGAACTGGCGGGTGCGTTCGGCGCGTTCGGCGGCCCGGCGGGCGGCGGCCTCGCGGCCGCGCTGGACGGCGGCGTCCTCGGTGAGGCGCTCGACCTCGGCGCGGGCGTCGGCGGTCTCGACGGCGGGCCAGCGGCGGTCTATGGCGGCGTTCATCGCGGCGCCGATCAGGACGGCCAGCGCCACCACGAAGATCCACAGCAGGACGGCGACGGGCGCGGCGAGCTGGCCGTACACGGAGTGGCCCTCGACGGAGCTGACCAAGTAGAGCCGCAGGGCGACGCTGCACACCACCAGCACCAGCAGGGCGACCAGCGCGCCGGGGATGTCCTCGCGCCAGGGCGTGCTAACGGGGACGGCCACGTGGTAGAGGGTGGTGAGGAAGACGATCAGCAGCAGGATCGCGGCGGGCCAGTAGAGCGAGGTGATCACTCCGGCCCAGCTCTGGAAGGTGTTGATCAGCAGTCCGGGCCCGGTGACCAGCAGTGGCAGCACCAGGGAGCCGATCACCAGCGCGCCGAGGTAGAGGCCGAGCGACATCAGCCGGGTCTTGACCAGGCCGCGTTTGCCGTCGAGGCCGTACATCACGGTGATGGTGTCGATGAAGATGTACAGCGCGCGGGAGCCGGACCAGAGCGAGAGCAGGAAGCCGATCGAGATCAGGTCCGGCCGGGCGCTGCCGAAGACGTCGTCCAGCAGGGGTTGGACGATCTGGTCGATGGAGCCCGGTGAGAGCACTGTCCCAGCTGCTGAGATGACGTCCGCCTTGAGCCGCACGATGGTGCCGGCGCCGAGGATGTCGTCGAGGTAGCCGAGGGTGCCGGCCAGGCAGAGCAGCAGCGGCGGGATGGACAGCAGCGTGAAGAACGCCGCCTCCGCCGCGAGGCCGGTGACGCGGTACTCGACGCAGGTGTTGGTGGTGTCCTTCACCAGCGCCCACAGGGTGCGGTACCAGGTGGTTCGCTTGGCGGCGCGGCGGCGTCCGCCTCGACGACGGGGGTGCCGGTCGGCGGTCGGACCGGTCCCTCCGGAAGGATGCGGAGTACTGCCTGCTGCTTGCACGCCCCTACGGTATCGGCCCGCACTCGCCGACCGACGCGCCGCCGCCGGGAACCGACGGGCCGTGGGGCGCGGAGTGGCCCCGGGCGAGCAACCGTCCCGGCATGCGGAACATTCAGGTCCAGAATTCGGACGTCAGTGGACCGCGAGTCACCGGCCGTGCGAATCTCTTGCCATGTCTAGCGCCGGAACCACCCTAGTTGGCCGACTCCACGTCGACCTCCTTCGCGTGTCCAGCGCCATCTGTCCGGTGATCTGAGCCCCACTCGCACGCCGCCACCGCACCGGCGCCCTGCCCGCGCGTCCCCGCTGTCGCGGATGCCCGCACCATCGACCCCGGCCCAGCGTCACCTCTCCCGCCGCCTGCTGAATTCCGCAGGTGGGAGCGGGTCACGCCCGGGGATCGGCCAGCACCCCCACATCTGCCAAGCCGCTCAAAGGACTGACACCATGGCCCGCACCCCCGAGCCGGACGCGCCGGACGAGCCCCAGGCCGGCGCCGCCGTCGCGGCCCGCCCCGCCGCCCGCAAGGCGACCCGCCACCGCGGCGAGGGCCAGTGGGCCATGGGGCACTTCACCCCGCTCAACGCCAACGAGCAGATGAAGAAGGACGACGACGGTCTCAATGTGCGGACACGCATTGAGACGATCTACGCCAAGGGCGGCTTCCACTCGATCGACCCGGCGGACCTCCGCGGCCGGATGCGCTGGTGGGGCCTGTACACCCAGCGCCGCCAGGGCATCGACGGTGGCCGCACCGCGATCCTGGAGCCGCACGAGCTTGAGGACGAGTACTTCATGCTGCGGGTGCGGATCGACGGCGGTCAGCTGACGGTCCCCCAACTGCGCGCCATCGGCGAGGCGTCCGAGCAGTACGCGCGCGGCACCGCCGATGTGACGGACCGCCAGAACGTCCAGTTCCACTGGGTACGGATCGAGGACGTCCCGGCGATCTGGGAGAAGCTGGAGTCCGTCGGCCTGTCCACCACCGAGGCGTGCGGCGACTGCCCGCGCGTGGTGATCGGCTCGCCGGTGGCGGGTATCGCCGCCGACGAGATCATCGACGGCAGCTGGGCGATCGACGAGATCAACCGCAGGTACATCGGCAACCCCGAGTACTCCAACCTGCCGCGCAAGTTCAAGACCGCGATCTCCGGCTCGCCGCTGCTGGACGTGGTTCACGAGATCAACGACATCGCGTTCGTCGGCGTGGTCCACCCCGAGCACGGCCCGGGCTTCGACCTGTGGGTCGGCGGCGGCCTGTCCACCAACCCGAAGCTGGGCGTCCGGCTCGGCGCCTGGGTGCCGCTGGAGGACGTCCCCGAGGTGTGGGCCGGCGTGGTCGGCATCTTCCGCGACTACGGCTACCGCCGTCTGCGCAACCGGGCCCGGCTGAAGTTCCTGGTCGCCGACTGGGGACCGGCCAAGTTCCGGCAGATCCTCCAGGACGAGTACCTGAAGCGCGAGTTGACGGACGGTCCGGGCCCGCAGCAGCCGGCCGGCCGCTGGCGCGACCACGTGGGCGTCCACCCGCAGAACGACGGCCGGTTCTACGTCGGCTTCGCGCCGAAGGTCGGCCGGCTGAACGGCAAGCTGCTCCAGCAGGTCGCCGACCTGGCCGCCGAACACGGCTCCGGCCGGCTGGCCACCACCGTCGAGCAGAAGCTGATCGTGCTGGACGTCGAGCAGGACCGGATCGACTCGCTGGTGGCCGGCCTGGAGGCGCTCGACCTGCGGGTCACCCCGTCCACCTTCCGCCGCGGCACGCTGGCCTGCACCGGCATCGAGTACTGCAAGCTCGCGATCGTCGACACCAAGGACCGCGGCCGCACCCTGATCGACGAACTGGAGCGCCGCCTGCCGGAGTTCGACGAGCCGCTGAGCATCAACATCAACGGCTGCCCGAACGCCTGCGCCCGCATCCAGACCGCCGACATCGGCCTCAAGGGCCAGCTGGTCACCGACGAGAACGGGCAGCAGGTCGAGGGCTTCCAGATCCACCTGGGCGGCTCGCTCGGCTTCGAGAACGCCGCGTTCGGCCGCAAGATCCGCGGCCTGAAGGTCACCAGCGCCGAACTGCCCGACTACGTCGAGCGCCTGCTGACCCGCTACCAGGCGGACCGTCAGGACGGCGAGCGCTTCGCCCAGTGGGCGGTGCGGGCCACCGAGGAGCAGCTGTCGTGAGCGAACGCGCCGCCCCCTTTTACTGCCCGTACTGCGGGGACGAGGACCTGCGCCCGTCCGAGAGCGGCCACGGCGCCTGGGAGTGCCGGGCCTGCCGCCGGGGCTTCCAGCTGAAGTTCCTCGGGCTGTTGCCGGCCACCGACAGGGGGACGGGCCATGACGACCGTGGCTGACCACGCGGCGGCCGACTACGAGGCGCTGGCCGTCCGGGCCGGCCGGGAGCTGGAGGAGGCGTCCGCGCAGGAGATCCTGCGCTGGGCGGCCGACACCTTCGGCAAGCGGCTCTGCGTCACCTCCTCGATGGAGGACGCGGTGGTCGCCCACCTGGCGTCCACCGTGCTGCCCGGCGTGGACGTGGTGTTCCTGGACACCGGCTACCACTTCGCGGAGACCATCGGCACCCGGGACGCGGTCGCCGCGACCATGCCGGTCAACGTGATCACGCTGACCCCGAAGCTCACCGTGGCCGAGCAGGACGCCCGGTACGGGCCGCGGTTGCACGACCGCGACCCGGACCTGTGCTGCGCGCTGCGCAAGGTCGAGCCGCTGAACCGCGGCTTGGGCGGGTACGACGCCTGGGCGACGGGACTGCGCCGCGACGAGTCGCCGTCCCGGGCGAACACCCCGGTGGTGGCCTGGGACGCCAAACGCCGCAAGGTGAAGCTCGCCCCGATCGCCCGCTGGACGCAGGACGACGTGGACGCGTACGCGCAGACCCACGGGGTACTGATGAACCCATTGCTGTGGGAGGGCTACACCTCGATCGGCTGCTCGCCACTGTCCTGCACCGCCAAGCCGGGAGAGGGCGAGCAGGGCCGGGCCGGCCGCTGGGCGGGCTCCGGCAAGACCGAGTGCGGCATCCACCTCTGATCCACCGTTGTTTGTTCCACCGTCACCGACCGTCAGGAGTAACCACCGTGACCACCGCCGACACTCCGGCAGCGGGCCGCGAGCGCGGCGCCACCGTGTGGCTGACCGGGCTGCCCAGCGCCGGCAAGACCACCCTCGCGTTCGCGCTGGCCGAGCGGCTGCGCGCCGAGGGCCACCGGGTCGAGGTGCTGGACGGTGACGAGATCCGCGAGTTCCTCTCCAAGGGCCTCGGTTTCTCCCGCGAGGACCGGCACACCAACGTCACCCGGATCGGCTTCGTCGCCGAGAAGCTCGCCGCCAACGGCGTCAAGGTGCTCGCCCCGGTGATCGCCCCGTTCGCCGACTCCCGCGCGGCGGTCCGCGAGCGGCACGCCGCGAACGGCACCGAGTTCCTGGAGATCCACGTCGCCACCCCGGTCGAGCTCTGCTCGGAGCGGGACGTGAAGGGCCTGTACGCCAAGCAGGCCGCCGGCGAGATCTCCGGTCTCACCGGCGTGGACGACCCGTACGAGGCGCCCGAGAAGCCGGAGTTGCGCCTGCAGACGCAGGGCCGGACGGTGACCGAGTCCGCCGGCGAACTGCACGCCTTCCTGACCGAGAGGGGCCTCGCGTGAGCACCGTGACCGACAACCCGGTCCGCACCGACGACACCCCCTTCGCGCTGTCGCACCTGGACGCGCTGGAGGCGGAGTCGGTGCACATCTTCCGTGAGGTGGCGGGTGAGTTCGAGCGGCCGGTGATCCTGTTCTCCGGCGGCAAGGACTCCATCGTCATGCTGCACCTGGCGCTGAAGGCGTTCGCGCCCGCTCCGGTGCCGTTCGCGCTGCTGCACGTGGACACCGGCCACAACTTCCCCGAGGTCATCGAGTACCGCGACCGCACCGTGGCCCGGCACCACCTGCGCCTGCACGTCGCCTCCGTCCAGGAGTTCATCGACCGCGGCGTGCTGCGCGAACGCCCCGACGGCACCCGCAACCCGCTGCAGACCGTGCCACTGCTGGACGCCATCGAAACGGGCCGGTTCGACGCGGTCTTCGGCGGCGGCCGCCGCGACGAGGAGAAGGCCCGCGCCAAGGAACGCGTCTTCTCCCTGCGCGACGAGTTCGGCGCCTGGGACCCGCGCCGCCAGCGCCCCGAACTCTGGTCGCTCTACAACGGCCGCCACGCACCCGGCGAACACGTCCGCGTCTTCCCGCTGTCCAACTGGACCGAACTCGACGTCTGGCAGTACATCCAGCGCGAGAACATCGAACTCCCCGCCATCTACTACGCCCACCACCGCGAGGTGTTCCGGCGCGACGGCATGTGGCTGACCGCCGGCGACTGGGGCGGCCCCAAGCAGAACGAAACCACCGAAACCCGCCTGGTGCGCTACCGCACCGTGGGCGACATGTCCTGCACCGGCGCCGTCGACTCCGACGCCGCCACCATCGACGCCGTCATCACCGAAATCGCCGCCTCCCGCCTCACCGAACGCGGCGCCACCCGCGCCGACGACAAACTCTCCGAGGCCGCCATGGAAGACCGCAAGCGCGAGGGGTACTTCTAACCCATGCCCACCCGAACCCCCACCACCCTCCTGCGCTTCGCCACCGCCGGAAGCGTCGACGACGGCAAATCCACCCTCGTCGGCCGCCTCCTCCACGACTCCAAATCCGTCCTCACCGACCAGCTCGAAGCCGTCGAACACGCCTCCCGCCGCCGCGGCCAGAACACCCCCGACCTCGCCCTCCTCACCGACGGCCTGCGCGCCGAGCGCGAACAGGGCATCACCATCGACGTCGCCCACCGCTACTTCGCCACCGCCCGCCGCCGCTTCATCCTCGCCGACACCCCCGGCCACGTGCAGTACACCCGCAACATGGTCACCGGCGCCTCCACCGCCGAACTCGCCGTCGTCCTCGTCGACGCCCGCAACGGCATCGTCGAACAGACCCGCCGCCACGCCGCCGTCGCCGCCCTCCTGCGCGTCCCCCACCTCGTCCTCGCCGTCAACAAAATGGACCTCACCGGCTACGCGGAGGACGTCTTCGCGGCGATCGCCGAAGAGTTCACCGCCTACACCGCCACCCTCGGCGTCAAGGACGTCACGGCGATCCCGATATCCGCCCTCGCCGGCGACAACGTCGTCGAACCCTCCCCCCACACGCACTGGTACAGCGGCCCGACCCTCCTCGAACACCTGGAGACCGTCCCCGTCGGCACCGACCCCCACACCGAACCGGCCCGCTTCCCCGTCCAGTACGTCATCCGCCCCCAGAACGAAGAATTCCACGACTACCGCGGCTACGCCGGACAACTGGCCTCCGGCGTCCTGCACGTCGGCGACCTGGTCACCGTCCTGCCCTCGGGCCACACCACCACCATCGCCGCGATCGACGCACTCGGCACCCCCACCGACACCGCCCGCGCCCCGCAGTCGGTGACCCTCCGCCTCACCCACGACCTCGACATCTCCCGCGGCGACCTCATCGCCACCGGCCGGGCCGCCCCACCCACCAAGGACATCGAAGCCACCGTCTGCCACCTGAACGAACGCCCCCTGCACACCGGCGCCAAAGTGCTCCTCAAACACACCACCCGCACCGTGCGCGCACTCGTCAAGGACATCTCCTACCGCATCGACATCGACACCCTCCAACAACGGCCCGCCACCGAAGGCCTGAACGTCAACGACATCGGCCACGTGACCCTGCGCACCGCCGAACCACTCGCCCTCGACAGCTACGCCGACAACCGCCGCACCGGCTCGTTCATCCTGATCGACCCGGCCGACGGCACCACCCTCACCGCCGGCATGGCGGGCGAGGCGTTCGACACCACCCCCGTCAGCACCATCGACGCTTCCACTGAGGAGGACTGGGTCTGATGCCCAGCGAGGCGTTCTCGGGCATGGACAAGGAAGGCGGCCGCATCGGCAGCGGCGTCCTCGGCAGCGGCCAGGGCGGCCTGACGCGATGTGGGGGCCGGCAGGGGCGCTGAGCCCCTGTCACCGGGCCCGCAGCCGCCGTGCCTTCCCACAGCAGGTACGGCGGGGCCGGCCCGGTCCCGGTCAGGCACGACCACCTTCCTTCTCCACGAACAGGACACCTCTGTCATGGCACCCAGCACCCTGCCCACCCATACCCCGGCCCGCCCCACCGCCGGCCGGATCAGACGGGCCGCCGTCGCGACCGTCGCCGTCCTCACCACGGCCGGCCTGCTCACCGCCTGCGGCTACGGCTCCAAGAGCGAGGACAAGTCCTCGGCCGCCCCGGCCGCGTCCGGCGCGAAGCTCTCCGCCGACACCGTGAAGATCGGCTACTTCGCCAACCTCACCCACGGCACCGCGCTGGTCGGCCTCAAGCAGGGCATCCTCCAGCAGGAACTCGGCGGCACGCAGATCAAGACCCAGGTCTTCAACGCCGGCCCCGCCGAGATCGAGGCGCTGAACGCCGGCTCGATCGACATCGGCTGGATCGGCCCCTCCCCGGCGATCAACGGCTACACCCAGTCCGGCGGCAAGTCGCTGAAGATCGTGGGCGGGTCGGCCTCCGGCGGTGTCAAGCTGGTGGTCAACCCGGCGAAGATCGGCTCGGTGGACGAGCTCAAGGGCAAGCGGATCGCCACCCCGCAGCTCGGCAACACCCAGGACGTCGCGCTGCTCAACTACCTTGCGGGCAAGGGCTGGAAGGTGGACGCGAACACCGGCGACGGCGACGTCAAGGTGATCCGCAGCGACAACAAGGTCACCCCCGACGCCTACAAGTCCGGCTCCATCGACGGTGCCTGGGTGCCCGAGCCGACCGCCTCCAAGCTGGTCACCCTCGGCGCGAAGGTCCTGCTCAACGAGAAGGACGTCTGGCCGGACAAGAAGTTCGTCATCACCAACATCATCGTGTCGCAGAAGTTCCTCACCGAACATCCCGACGTGGTGGAGGCCGTGCTGCGCGGTTCGGTGAAGACCAACGCCTGGATCAAGGCCAACTCCGACCGGGCCAAGGCCGTCGCCAACGAGCAGATCAAGGCCGACGCCGGCAACGCGCTGGACGCCGCGATCCTCGACCCCGCCTGGCAGGACATCGACTTCATCGACGACCCGCTGGCGGGCACCCTGCAGGCCGAGGCCGACCACGCCGTCACCGCGGGACTGCTGAAGCTGCCCAAGTCGAGTTCCGCCGGCGCGGGGGCGAACCTGGCCGGGATCTACGACCTCACCCTGCTCAACAAGGTGCTGGCCGCCGCCGGACAGCCCGCCGTCGCCGACGCCGGGCTCGGCACCAAGTAGCCCCGTCCTCCGGTAGCCCCTCCAGGCCCCGGGTTCCGCCTCGCTCCCGCCCACTCGATGCCCACTCGCCGGGCGGGCGCGGGGCGGACCCCGGCCACCGCTCCCCGCCTCTGCCCTGCCCGGACCACACCCGCAGGAGGTGCCCGTGACCACGGCACTGACCACCTCGCCCGACGCCCCCGGCGCGGGCCACCCGGACGGCGGCTTCGCCGTCCGGCTCTCGCACGTGCACAAGACCTTCGGCCGCCCCGGCACCGCCGCCCCGGTCCTGGACGACATCAGCCTGACCGTCGCCCCCGGCGAGTTCGTCACCCTGCTCGGCGCCTCCGGCTGCGGCAAGTCCACCCTGCTCAACCTGGTCGCCGGCCTCGACAGGCCGACCTCCGGCACCATCGACGTCCCCGGCGGCCGCCCCGCCCTGATGTTCCAGGACCACGCGCTCTTCCCCTGGCTCACCGCCGGCAAGAACATCGAACTCGCCCTCCGCCTCGCGGGTGTGGCGAAGGCAGAACGCCGGACCGAGGCCGAACGCCTGCTCGACCTGGTCCGTCTCGGCGGCTCCTACAAGAAGCGCGTCCACGAACTCTCCGGCGGCATGCGCCAGCGCGTCGCCCTCGCCCGCTCCCTCGCCCAGGGCTCCCAAGTCCTTTTGATGGACGAGCCGTTCGCCGCCCTCGACGCCATCACCCGGGACGTCCTGCACAACGAGATCACCCGCATCTGGGCCGAACGAAAGCTCGCCGTCCTGTTCGTCACCCACAACGTCCGCGAAGCCGTCCGCCTCGCCCAACGCGTCGTCCTGCTCTCCTCCCGCCCCGGCCGGATCGCCCGCGAATGGCGCATCGACCTGCCGCAGCCGCGCCGCATCGAATCCGCCGGGGTCGCGGATCTGTCCATCGAGATCACCGAAGAACTGCGTGGGGAGATCCGCCGCCATGTCCAGCACTGACACCCTCCCGGTCGCCGCGGACGACTCCGCGGGCGTCGAGGCCGGCCTCGACGCGCTCGAAACCGTCGCCGTCCAGCGCACACCCCTCTCCTCGGTCCTGCGCCGCTCGGTCCTGCCACCCGTCCTCGGCGTACTCCTCGTCCTCGCCCTCTGGCAGCTCGCCTACACCCTCGAACTCACCACCCCCGACAAGCTCCCCAGCCCCGCCGACGTCTGGGACTCCCTCACCGAACTCTGGTACGCCGGAACGCTGTTCTCCATCATCTGGACCAGCGTCTGGCGCGGCCTCTCCGGCTTCCTGCTCTCCGTCCTGATCGGCACCCCCATCGGCCTGCTGGTCGCCCAGGTCAAGCCGGTCCGCGCCGCACTCGGCCCCGTCCTCTCCGGCCTCCAGTCCCTCCCCTCGGTCGCCTGGGTCCCCGCCGCCGTCATCTGGCTCGGCATCAACAACTCCGCCATGTACGCGGTCATCCTGCTCGGCGCCGTCCCCTCCATCGCCAACGGCCTCATCGCGGGCGTCGACCAAGTCCCCCCGCTCTTCCTCCGCGCCGGCCAAACCCTCGGCGCGACCGGCCTGAGCGGCGCCCGCCACATCCTGCTCCCCGCCGCACTCCCCGGCTACCTGGCGGGTTTGAAGCAGGGCTGGGCGTTCTCCTGGCGCTCCCTGATGGCCGCCGAACTCATCGCCTCCTCCCCGGACTTGGGCCTCGGCCTCGGCCGCTACCTGGAAAACCAGCGCGAGTTCACCAACATGTCCGGCGTCCTCCTCGGCATCCTCCTCATCCTCACCGTCGGCGTCGCCATCGACCTCCTCGTCTTCTCCCCCCTCGAACGCCACGTCCTCCGCACCCGCGGCCTCCTCGTCACCACCCGCTGAGACCAATGGCTCCCCGCACCGGCAACAGTCAGAAGCGCAGCGCCCTGACACCCGACGGCACCCCCGCACGCCGTCAGAAGCGAAGCGCCCTGACGCACAGAAACCCCGCGCCCCTTCAGGGGCGCGGGGGGCACCTCCCAGCCGAAGGCGAGGGGGCGGAACTGCGCGAGGCGGAAGGCAACGCGTCGCAGCCGCGCACCGCACCCGCCCCCACCCACCTCTCGCACCCCGCTGCCGCCGCACCGCTTCTCCTTCTCGCCCACGGCTCCCGCGACCCCCGCCACGCCGCCACCGTCGAGTCCCTCGCCGACGCGATCCGCGCGCTCCGCCCCGAACTCCCCGTCACCACCGCCTACCTGGACCACTGCGCCCCTCGCATCGCCCAGGTCGCCCCCCGCCTCACCGAGGCAATCGCCGTCCCCCTCCTCCTCAACCGCGCCTTCCACGCCAAGCACGACATCCCGGCCGCCCTCCGCGCCGCCGGCTCCACCATCCCCGTCGCCGACGTCCTGGGCCCGTCCCCCCTCCTCCTCGACGCCCTCGACCGCCGCCTCGCCGAAACCGGACTCGACGTCACCGACCCGTCCGTCCGCGCCCGCACCGGAATCGTCCTGGCCGCCGCCGGCTCCTCCGACCCGGCGGCCAACGCCACCACCCGCGCCGTGGCCGCCACTTGGCAACGCACCCGGGGCTGGGCCGCCGTCACCACCGCCTACGCCTCCGCCACCGCCCCCACCGTCCCCGACGCCCTCACCACCCTCCGCCACACCCCCACCGTCCACACCACCGCCGTCGCCCCCTACCTCCTCGCCCCGGGCCTCCTCCCCGACCGCATCGCCACCGCCGCAGCCCCCGCCGACCACCTCGCCCTCCCCCTCGGCGCCGCCCCGGAACTCGCCCACCTCGTCCTCACCCGCCACGCCGAAGCCGCCACCGCCGCACCGACGGCCCGCACCGCCTAGCTCTGACCGGCAAGGTTCACCGGGGTGCGAGCCGCTTTGGGCCCCGAGCTACGGTCAACGCCGGCGGCAGTGGTTCGGAGGGGAGGACGGCATGGCGGCAGTCAACGTTCCGGGGCCTGAACCGGATTGGGAGGAAGCTCCGTCGTATCAGGGCGGGAAGCGCAATCCTGCGTTCCAGCAGAGCATGTGGGAGTTCGCCGCCAGCTCGTTCCGAGTGGTGGCAGGACTTCAGCCGCCGCTGGAGGCACTCGCGGCACGATTGCGACTGACCGTCGAACGAGGCTGGGAAGACCTCGGCTACGTGGACGTTGCGTCCGGTTCAGAGCTCTCCGGCGGACCCGACTTCTCCAAGAAGCTGGGGATGTGTCAGACCCTCGATGTGGCTGCGGTTGGAGCGGCCGGGGCCCGCAGCGCCGGTCGGGCGGCCCGGCACAGCGAGTCGCGCCGGATTTCGATCAGGTGTCAGAACGCCGCGAACGCCGCCGCCAGCTCGTCCGCCGCCGACGGCAGTGGCGTCGTGACGCCGACCCAGGAGCCGTCGCGGAAGTGCAGGTCGAGGCGGCCGCGCTGGGTGACGCCCTTCGCGTTGCGGTGGGCCGCGGCGATCTCGTGGCGGGGGAGTTCGAACTGGAGGGCGTGCTGTTCGGTGAGCTGCCAGAGTTTGGCGCGGTCGGCGAGCAGCAGCAGGCGGCGGTCGGTGAGGGCGAGCAGGGCGCTGCCGTTCGCGCCGTCCTCGTGGAGGCGGACGACCAGGCGGCCGGCGGTGGTGTGCCAGTCACCGGCCATGCCCTTGCCGTGCCAGACGGAGTCCGGCACGGCGTCCATCATCCGGTCCTCGACGGCGCCGACGCCGGCGGAGACCGGGTTGACCACCGCGTACGCGCGCCGCAGCAGGCTGAACGGCTTGGCCAACTTCTGTTCCAGCTCGCCGGGTTGGCGCGGGGTCAGCAACTTTTCGGGCGGGCGGGGGATGCCGGGCGCCAGCGAGATGGGCGCGGCGCCGCGCAGCTGCTCGCCGACGGCGAGGAACGGCGCGGCAAACTGGCGGTCCCGGTCGAGCACAGTGGTCCTCCTGGAGGTAATGGAGCGGGGCGGCTCAGCCGAACGCGTCCTCGAAGCGACGGAGCGGGGCGGCTCAGCCGAACGCGTCCTCGAAGCGGCGGCGGCGCTCCTCGGGGCTGAGCTCGGGCGCCTGGGCGGGCTGGGCGATACCGGTCTTCTGTCGCAGGCCGGTGCTGGGGCCGCGGTTGCCGCTGATCCGGTCGTCGGCCTCGTCGGCGATGATTCCGGCGCCGCTCTGGGTGATCTGCTGGAGCGCCTCGCCGGCCGGGTTGCCGGTCAGGCCGATGCCGTGCAGGCCGGCCTTGCCGACCATCTTGACGCCGGTCTTGGCCAGGTACGCCTCGACGTCCAGCGGCTTGTTCCAGGTCCAGGGCTTCTTCGGGTTGAGGTGCGGGCGCTTGGAGACCGCCTTGAGTGCCTTCATCGCGTCGGCGATCTTCTTCAGCGCGTTGGCGAGTTTGCGCACCAGGTTGGCTATCCGGGCGCTGGCGATGGCGCCCTCGGCGGCGGCCGCGGCGGCTTCGGCGGCCAGCGAGATGCCGGCGGTGATCACGCTGAAGGCGAGCGACGCGGCGAGCGTGATGATCGCCCACTCGATCAGTTCGCGGATGATCGTCTCGACCAGGTCCTGCGCCATCCGGGCTTCGGCGGCGGCCTCGGTGAGGAGCTCGGCGGTGCCCGCCATGTCCTCCGCCTCTTCCTCCAACGCCTGCTCGTACTCGGCGAGTTCACGCTGGAACGCCTCGGAGGCGGCACCCTGCCACTCGCCGGCCAGGGCGCCCCGGTCGCGGCGCTGGTCGGCGATCACCTCGCGCAGTTGCTCGGCCTGCTTCTGCCACATCCGGGCGGCGGCTTCGAGCCCCTCGGGGTCGCCGGTGACGAACTCCAGCGGCTCGGCGAGCGGTTCCACGATGGGGCGCATGATCTCGTCGATCACGCTGCCCAGCGGGGTCATCCAGTCGTTGATCTTCGTGTAGGCGTCGACGGCGCCCGCGATCGGCCCGCTCATCCGCCCAGCCCTCCGGCGATCGCCTGCATGGTCTGCCCGACGCCCTCGTCGGTGCGTTCGTACGCGCCGGCCATGCCGTCGGCGTACTCGGCGATCCGGTCCATGGTGTCGGAGGCGGACCCGGCATTGTCGATCGCCGCCTCGGCTCGCTCCACGTAGTCGCGGCCGGTCTCGTCGGACTCCGGGAGCTTCCCGAAGGCGGACGGCGACAGCTGGTGCCCGCCGAGTTCGGCGCGGATCGCCCGCAGCTGCTCGGCCCGTTCGGCACTGGTGCGGGCGAACCGGCGCAACGCGTCCGGATCGACCGTGAACTCCCCCGCCATGTCGGCGTACCTCTTCCCCGTTGCCAGGGCCTGACGCCGGGCGACGGCATAGGCGACGCCATGCGCAGACCATGAATTGGCAAAGAAGCTAACACGGCGCCACCCACAAGTGGTACCCCGGCATGTTCTGCTGACGCTCAGTCGGCCAGCCGCTCCCGCGCCCACGGATCGTCGCAGCGTACGGCGGCCTCCCGGCGGGCCGTCAGGAACCGCTCCGTCACCGGCCCGTCCACGGCGTCCGCCCACCGCCACGCACCCACCGCGCACACCTGCCGCAGCGGGTCGCCGCCCTCCATCGCCGCCACCAGCTCCTCCTGGAGCCGCCGCCATCCGCCCGCCGTCAGCAGCACCTGCGCCAGCCAGCGCGGCGAGGACGGGTCGTCGTCGGTCAGCAGCGCGGCCAGCACCAGCGGGTAGCAGCGGTGCGCGGCCGCCCGGTCCGCCGCCAGCCGCCGGTACGCGGCCTGCCGCTTGTGGCCGATCCGGTGGTACTGCGCGTAGCCCGGGGCCTGCGCGTCGAGCCGCGCCACCCGGTCGTCCTGCGACGTGTCGTCGACCGCCTCGCCGAGCGCCTCCAGCAGGGCGTCCAGCGCCACTTCCTGCACGTCCAGCCGCAGGTGCCGCTCCATCGACGTCTCCTCACCTCCCGCGAACTCCTACCGGATACTTGCAGGCGCGGGAATTTGCGCATTTCGACTAAGCTTGTACGGAGTAAAACGACCCCGAAGGGAGCGTGTCCGATGACCCGCCCTGATCCTGCCCTGGCCCACGGCTGGTGCGCCCTGACCGCTCTGCACGGCCGGATCGAGGCCCACATCGAGCGCGCCCTGCAGGCCGAACACGAGCTCAGCGTCCGCGAGTTCTCCGTCCTGGACGTCCTGAGCGAACAGCACGACGGCGACGGCGGCCACTTCCGCATGAACCAGCTCGCCGACGCGGTCGTGCTCAGCCAGAGCGCCACCACCCGCCTGGTCACCCGCCTGGAAGACCGCGGCCTGCTCGCCCGCTACCTCTGCCCCACCGACCGCCGCGGCATCTACACCAACGTCACCCCGGCCGGCCTCGACCTCCTCGCCCAGGCCCGCCCCACCAACGACACCGCCCTCGCCGAGGCCCTCACCACCGCCGAGACCCGCCCCGAACTGGCCCCCCTGGTCGCGACGGTCAGGGCGATGAGCCGGCAGGCGAGCAGCTAGCGGAGGTGCGATACCGGGGGCGCGTGGGGGTACCTCCCAGCCCTGTCGGGTTGGGAGGTACCCCCA
>NZ_JBHWEN010000008.1:0-17550 GCF_042734215.1 Kitasatospora sp. NPDC059673
CGGGCCCCCCGCCGCCCCCCCCCCCCCGCCCGGCCCGCGGGGGCGGCCCCCCCGGGCGCCCCGGCCTGGTGGACGGCGCGGGTCAGCCGTCGTGGCGGGTCTTCCAGCGGAAGGTGGTCAGGCAGATCACCAGGCCGACCACCACCCAGCCGCCGAGCACCAGCGCGACCCGGCCGAGTTCCCACGAGTGGGCCAGCTCCTGGGACAGGTAGTTGTCCGGCAGGAACACCGAACGCATGCCCTGGCACAGCCACTTGAGCGGGAAGAACGAGGCGATCTGCTGCAGGTAGTGCGGCAGGGTCTGGAACGGCACGAACACGCCGGAGATGAACTGCAGCGCCATGAACGGCAGGATCACGATCGGGCCGCCGCCCTCCTCGCCGCCGATCAGCGAGGAGAAGGCCAGACCGAGCAGGCTGCACGCGGAGATGCCGAGCAGGTAGATCCAGCCGAAGGTCAGCCAGCTGCCGACATCGGTGGGGAGTTCGAGGCCGAAGAACAGCGAGCCGATCACCATCAGCACGGCGGCCTGGCCGAGGCTGGAGACCAGCACCATGGAAATCTTGCCGAGGAAGTAGGCGATCGGCGGCATCGGGGTGCCGCGCAGCCGCTTGAGCGAGCCGTTGCGGCGCTCGGCGGCGACCTGCAGGGCCAGCGTCTGGAAGCTGGTGGACATCACGCCGACCGCGAGCATGCCGGTCGCGTACAGCTGGGACATCTGCAGGTCGGTGCCCTCGACCTTGCCACCGAAGATCGCGCTGAACAGGATCAGCAGCACGATCGGGGTGGAGAAGGTCAGGATCATCTGGCCGCGGGAGCGGAAGAAGCCGCGGATCTCCAGCACCGAGCGGGCGGCGGCGATCTTCAGCAGCGAGGGGGCGGCGGTCGAGCGGGCCCGGCCGGCGGCGGCAGCGGCGGTCGCGGGCGTCCTGGTTGCTTCCATCACTGGTCTCCGATCATCTTCAGGTAGACGTCTTCCAGCGACGGGCGGGTCACGGTGAGCTCCGGGACCTCGCCGCCGAAGCGGGCGGACAGCTCGGAGACGGTGCGGGTGGGGGTGGCGGTCTGCACCTCCTGCGGTCCGTCCACGCCGATCCAGCGGACGGTGGCGGGCGCCAGGTGCCGGTCGCCGAGCCGCTCGGGGGTGGAGACGTCCACCACCCGGCCGGCCGCGACCACGCCGACCCGGTCGGCCAGGAACTCGACCTCGTCCAGGTAGTGGGTGGTGAGCAGGATGGTGGTGCCGGTGCTGCGCAGGCCCGCGATCAGCGCCCAGAACTTGCGCCGCACCTCCGGGTCGAAGCCGGTGGTGGGCTCGTCCAGGAACAGCAGCTCGGGGTTGCCGATGATGCCGAGCGCCACGTCCAGGCGGCGGCGCTGGCCGCCGGAGAGCGAGGCGGCGCGGGTCTTGCGCTTCTCGGTCAGCCCGACCGCCTCGATCACCTCGTCGGCGTCCCGCGGGTCCGGGTAGTAGGCGGTGAAGTGGTGCACCACCTCGGCGACGGTGAGGTCGGCGAGGTCCTTGGAGCCCTGGAGCACGATGCCGATCCGGGAGCGCCAGGCGAAGCCGGCCTTGCCCGGGTCCTCGCCGAGCACGTTCAGCTCGCCGCCGTCGCGGGTCCGGAAGCCCTCCAGGATCTCGGTGGTGGTGGTCTTGCCCGCACCGTTCGGACCGAGCAGCGCGAAGATCTCGCCGTGCTGCACGTCCAGGTCGACCGAGTCGACCGCAAGCGTGTCGCCGTACCGCTTGCGCAGTCCCCTGGCGTGGATGGCGAATTCGGACATGACGGATCCTTCCGGGTGTCGTGGCGGCGACCACGAGGCTAAGCACCGCACCTCGCGGACGGCTCGAAGTCGGCTGGACCGGCCGGACGGCCCGGCTCCAGCCGCCGCCGAGGACCGCTCCAGCAACCCAACGGACGCTCGGCGTCCGTCAGTTGACACTTGTTCGAGGAGCCGAGGACGCCGATGAAGGTACTCATCATCACCACCCCGGTGGCGACCCACTTCGCCCCGCTCGCCCCGCTGGCCTGGGCGCTGCGCGGGGCCGGGCACGAGGTGCTGGTGGCCGGTCAGCCGGACGTGGTCGCCGCCGCGCACGCGGCCGGCCTGAGCGGCCACAGCGTCGGCGAGGCCTTCCACGCGGGCGAGTTGATGTCGCTGGGGCTGCCGGCCGGGCTGCGCCCGATCGAGGCCGGCGGGCGTCCGGCGCCGGCCGCGTTCGCCGGCGCGGTGCGCCCGTGGACCATGCACACCCGCTACACGGTGGGCGCCTACCTGGAGATCGCCCGCTCCTGGAAGCCGGACCTGGTGCTCTCCGACCGGCTGGAGTACGGCGCGCTGATCGTCGGCGGCCTGTTGGGCATCCCGGTGGTGCAGCACCGCTGGGGCGTCGACCCGGTCGGCGAGGTCGCACACGCGATGGGCGCGCACTCGCTGAGCGGGGTGTGCGCCCGCCTCGGCCTGCCGGGCGGCCTGCCGCGGCCGGACCTGGTGCTCGACCCGTGCCCGCCCGGCTTCCAGGACCCGTCCGTCACCCCGGGCACCCCGATCCGGTACGTGCCGAGCAACGGCTCCGGCACGGTGCCCGCCTGGGCGTTCGACGAGCCGGCGGGGCACCGGGTGTGCGTGTCGCTCGGGCAGCTGACGCTGGCGATGAACGGGCTGCCGCTGCTGCGCCGGATCATCGACGCCTTCGACGGCATCCCGGACACCGAGGCGCTGGTCACCGTCGGCGCCCCGTACCGGGAACAGCTCGGCCCGGTGCCGGCGTCGGTGCGCCTCGTCGACCCGGTGCCGCTGGACGCGGTGCTGGGCGGCTGCACGGCGGTGGTCCACCACGGCGGCTCCGGCACCCAGTTGACGGCGACCGCGTTCGGCCTGCCGCAGCTGGTGCTGCCGGGCCACCTGGACACCTTCGTGGTCGGCGACCGGATCGTCGCCTGCGGCGCGGGCCTGAGCCTGGACGAGGCGGCGCAGCAGAACGACGTGGAGGCCGTGCACAAGGCGCTGCGCGCGCTGCTCTCCGACCCGGCCCACGCCGAGGGCGCGGCCCGGCTGCGCGCGGGCATGGCCACCCAGCCGACCCCGGCCGAGACGGTCGCGGTGCTGACCGAACTGGCCGGCGCCGCCTGAGCGTTCACCGCTCCCCCGGTTCGACGGCCCCCGCCCCGGCGGGGGCCGTCGCCGTGTCGAGGGCGGAAACGGAGCCGCCCGCCCGGCCGTTGGTTCGGCGGCCGGACGGGCGGAGTCCCGGTGGGTCGGTTCAGGCGGGTCGGCGGGAGACGATGTGCACCGGGCGGAGCACCAAGGTCTCGACGGTGTCCGCGCGGTAGCCGGGTGCGGCGGCGGCCGCGGCCTCGTCGCGCCACCAGCCGAGCTGCCCGTGGCCGCCGGGGCGGACCTCGGAGCGGCCGAGGGCCGCGCCGAGGAAGCCGTCCTGGCCGGCCAGCTGCGCGGTGTGGGCGTCCCAGCCGGCCTCGACCTCGGCGGCGGCGGCCTCGTCGGCGGCGTGCACGGCCAGCACCAGCAGGCCCTGCTCGGCGCCGTCGGCGGGCAGCAGCGTGCCCTCGTCGGTGGCGGGGACGAACCGGTCGATCCGGGCGTCCGCGAGCCGGGGCAGCTCGCTCATCGCCTTGGCCGCGAAGGCGTAGGAGCGCACCACCGAGAGGTAGGAGTGGGAGTCCCGCCACCAGGCGAGGTTGACGTAGGTGTCGGGCGAGGTGGTGGAGCGGGCCAGGACGCCGAGTTCGAAGCCGTCGCCGGCGCGCATCAGTTCGGCCTGCTCGGCGAGCAGTTGCTCGAATTCGGCGGCGTCGCCCTTCAGGGTGAAGGTGGCGACCACGGTGATCGGGCGGGCGGGGGTCTGGTCGTCGGTCATCTGCGGTGTCCTGTCCTGGTCTCGGTCCCTGCGGGGAGTGTGGCCGCGGCCGGTCGAAGGCCGCTCGAACGGGGACGTCAGCCGGCCGTCCAGCCGCCGTCGGCGACGAACTCGGCACCGGAGCAGTACCCGGAGCCGGCGCCGGTCAGGAACAGGGTGAGGGCGGCGATCTCGGCGGGGGCGCCGAACCGGCCGAGCGGGATGCCCTCCAGCAGGCGCTGTTCGATCCGCTCGGGCATGCCGCCGGTCATGTCGGTGCGGATCACGCCCGGGCAGACGGCGTTGACGCGGATGTTGTCGCGGCCGAGTTCCAGCGCGGCGACCTTGGTCATGCCGAGCACCGCGAACTTGCTGGCGCAGTACGCGGTGAGCATCGGCACGCCCTGCTGGGCGTTGACCGAGGCGATGTTGACGATCGTTCCGCCGCCGGCGGCGCGCAGCGCGGGGACGACGGCGCGCATGCCGAGGAACACGCCGAGCTGGTTGACCTCGATCACGTCGAGGTAGTCGTCGCGGGTGGTGGTCTCCAGCAGGCCCTGGTGCAGGATGCCGGCGTTGTTGACCAGGCCGTCGAGTCCGCCGAAGGTCTGTTCGGCGAGGGCGACGGCGGCCGTCCAGTCCTCCTCGCGGCGGACGTCCAGCCGGATCGCCGCGGCCGAGTCGCCGAGCTCGTCGGCGAGTTCCTTCACCTCCTCGCGCAGGTCGCCGAGCACCACCCGGGCGCCCTCGGCGACGAATCGCCGCGCGGTGACGGCGCCCTGGCCGCCGGCCGCGCCGCTGATGAGGACGGTACGTCCGGTCAGCTTTCCCATCAGGTTTCTCCGTTGCGAGTGCGAAGTGGTCGGCGCGAAGTGGTCGGCGCGAAGAAGTGGTCGGTGCGAAGTGGTCGGCGCGGTGGAGGTGCCGAGGCGGCGCCGCCCCGGCACCCCGCGCGTTCAGCCGACGGTGAGCCGGTTCGCGGTGCCCCGTCCGAGGCCGAGCGCGGCAAACGCCTCGGCGGGCGGGGCGGTGTCCAGGCCGGGACCGGACGCGGCGAGGTAGCCGTCGGGGCGGATCAGCAGCCAGCCGCCGGCCGGGACGCCGAGGTCGGCGGCGAGCGCGCCGTCCGGGTCGGCGAGCGGTCCGGGCCCGCCGGCGCCGAGGGTGCGGACCCGGACGGCCGGGTACTCCTCGGCGAGCCGGTCGAGCGCCGGGTACTGGGCGGGGACGGCGCGGGCCAGCAACGTCCAGCCGGGGGTGCGCAGTTCGTCCAGCAGCGCGGCCCAGGCGGGCGTCGGGTCGGTGACCTTGGCCACCCGCTGCCCGGGCACCGGGCCGGAGCCGGGCGCGGCGGGCAGGGCGAGCGGGCTGTCGGCGTACGACAGGTCCAGCGCCGACATGCCGCCCATGATCTTGCGCTCGATCTTCGACTTCAGCGGCCGCACCGAGCGGACGATCGTGAAGACGGTGCGCAGTGCGGCGGCGGCCTTGCGGCTGCGCAGCTGCACCAGCATGGTGGCCATCCGGGTGGACTTCAGCAGGGTCGCCCCGACCGGGACCCGCTCGGCGCTGTAGCTGTCGAGCAGGGTGTCGGCGGCCTCGTCGTTGATCACCGCGGCGAGTTTCCAGGCCAGGTTGACGGCGTCCTGGATGCCGGTGTTCAGTCCCTGGCCGGAGGCGGGGCTGTGCACGTGCGCGGCGTCGCCGGCCAGGAACACCCGGCCGCTGCGCATCTGCTCGATCATCCGCTGCTGGATGGTGAACACCGAGACCCAGGTGGGCAGTTCCACCTTCACCGGCCGTCCGATGCCGGTCCCGATCTTCTCGGCGAAGCGCTGTGCCACCGCCTCGTCGCTGGCGTACGAGGCGTCGGCGGTGTCCAGCAGCCGCCACTTGCCGGGGTCGGGGAAGGGCACCATCATCACGGTGCCGGCGGGGGTGCGCATCCAGTGGATGCTGTCCCGGGGCAGGTCGCAGTCGACCACCGCGTCGGCGATCAGCCAGGTCTCGCTGCTCTCGCCGAGCAGCGGGATGCCGAGCTGCTTGCGGACGGTGCTGTGCCCGCCGTCGCAGCCGACCATCCAGTCGAACGCGGCGTGCTCGGTGCGGCCGTCGGGGTGGGTGAGCGCGGCCCGGACGCCGTCGCCGTGGTCGTCGAACGTGGTGAGCCGCACGCCCCACTCGACCTGGACGCCGTGGCGGGCGCAGGCGGTGCGCAGCACTTCCTCGGTGATCACCTGGTCGATCATCAGGGTGAACGGGTAGCGGGTCGGCAGGTGGCTGTAGTCGGTGTCGAAGCGGGCCAGCCGGTGGCCGTTCTGATGCAGCGTGAAGTGCTCGACGCGCTGGCCGCGCGGCAGTACCTCGTCGAGGATGCCGATCTGGTCGTAGACCTCCAGGGTGCGGGCGTGGGTGGCCAGCGCCCGGCTGGTGGTGGCGGGCCCGTCGGCGGCGTCGACCACCCGGACGGCGACGCCGTGCCGGGCGAGTTCGTGGGCGGTGGTCAGGCCGACCGGCCCGGCGCCGACCACCAGGACCTGAGCGGTGGTCACCGGTTCTCCTCCAGTTCGTGCTTGACGGCCTTCCACCAGCCCGGGTTGTCCCGGTACCAGTCGACGGTGTCGGCCAGGCCCTTGGCGAACGGGATCCGCGGCGCGTAGCCGAGCTCCTCGCGGATCTTGCTCTCGTCCAGCGAGTACCGCAGGTCGTGGCCCTTGCGGTCGGCGACCTTGCGCACCGCGCTCCAGTCGGCGCCCAGGTGCTCCAGCAGCTGTTCGGTGATCTGCCGGTTGGTCTGCTCGTTGCCGCCGCCGATGTTGTAGACCTCGCCGGCCCGGCCGCCGGTGAGCACCAGTTGGATGGCCCGGCAGTGGTCGTCCACGTGCAGCCATTCGCGGATGTTGGCGCCGTCGCCGTACAGCGGGACCTGCTTGCCCTCCAGCAGGTTGGTGACGAACAGCGGGATGAGCTTCTCGGGGTGCTGGTAGGGCCCGTAGTTGTTGGAGCACCGGGTGATCGACAGGTCGAGGCCGTGGGTGCGCCAGTAGGAGCGGGCGATCAGGTCGGAGCCGGCCTTGGACGCGGCGTACGGGGAGTTCGGCAGCAGCGGCCACTCCTCGGTCCACGAGCCCTCGTCGATCGAGCCGTACACCTCATCGGTGGAGACGTGCACCACCCGCTGCACGCCGGAGCGCAGCGCGGCCTCCAGCACGTTCTGGGTGCCGCCGACGTTGGTGCGGACGAACTCGGCGGCGGACTCCAGCGAGCGGTCCACGTGCGACTCGGCGGCGAAGTGCACCACCGCGTCGTGGCCGGGCAGCAGTTCGAGCAGCAGCGGCAGGTCGCAGATGTCGCCCTGGACGAAGTCCAGCCGGGGGCCGGAGGCCGGCAGGTTGTCCCGGTTGCCGGCGTAGGTGAGTTTGTCGAGGACGGTGACCTGCGCGTCCTCGTAGCCGGGGTAGCCGCCCTCCAGCAGCGTCCGGACGTAGTGCGACCCGATGAAACCGGCGCCGCCGGTGACCAGGATTCTCATGCTGCCACCTCGACCTGGGTGTGATCGCCGACCACCAGGCGGTGGTGGCGCATGGCGCTTTGCACGCTGGTGACGTACGCGGAGCGGCCGATCAGCGAGCCGTGCACGCCGGTGACACCGCGGACCGTCGCGCCGTCCAGCGCGATCGAGTAGGACACGTGGGTGTCGCGCAGGACGCAGTCCCGGCCGATCGAGGTGTGCGGGCCGATGTGGCTGTCCTCGATCACGCTGCCCGCCCCGATCACCGCCGGGCCCTCGATCCGCGAGCGGATCACCTTGGCACCGGGCTCGACCAGCACCTCGCCGATCAGCTCGCTGGTCTCGTCCACCTCGCCGGCCACCGAGCGGCGCAGGCCGTCCAGCAGTTCCCGGTTGCAGTCCAGGACGTCGTCGACCCGGCCGGTGTCCTTCCAGTATCCCCGGTACTCACTGGCGCTGACCTGCGCCCCCTCGGTGACCAGCCACTGGATGGCGTCGGTGATCTCCAGTTCGCCGCGGGCGCTGGGCTCGATCCCGGCGACCGCGCGGTGGATCGCCGGGGTGAAGAAGTAGACGCCGATCAGCGCCAGGTCGCTGCGCGGCTGCTCGGGCTTCTCGACCAGGCGCTGCACCGCGCCGTCGGGGCCGACCTCGGCCACCCCGAACGCCCGCGGGTCAGCGACCTTGTGGACCACCACCTGGGCGGCCGGCCGGTTGGCCCGGAACTCCTCGGCGATCTGCGCGATCCCGTTGGGGAGCATGTTGTCGCCGAGGTACATCACGAAGTCGTCGTCGCCGAGGAACTCCCGGGCGACGGTCACGGTGTGCGCCAGGCCGAGCGGCTGCTCCTGGCGGAGGTAGGTGATGCGTACCCCGAGCCGAGTGCCGTCGCCCAGCACGGCCTCGATCTCCGGGCGCCGCTCACCGACGATCATGCCGATCTCGGTGACACCGAGCTCGCGGATGTTCTCCAGGACGTGCTCGAGCACCGGACGGTTGGCGATCGGGATGAGCTGCTTGGGCATCGAGTAGGTGAATGGACGCAGACGGGTTCCCGACCCGCCTGACAGCACCAGAGCCTTCATCGGGGTCCTCTTCCTCAACGGTCAATGGCGCGGACAGCCGGAGGATGGGAGCTCGCGGTGGAGAATCCCTCGAACCCGGCCGTCAAGATCGGTGGGCCCCGGCCGGCCGGCCCGCTCCAGTGGAAGTCGAGCGAATCCCCGGCGGGGCGCGCCATGACTGCGCGATCCTGACGGCATGTCCGCCACCACTCCCCCGCCCGGGCCTCAACTCCCGCCCTCCGCCCTGCGCCTGAGGCCGCCCGAGCACCCCGTCGACCCGCGCGCGGTGCGCCTGTGGCGGCTGAGCGCCCTGGCCGGCTGGCTGCTCGCCGCGGCCGCGCAGACCGCGCTGCTGGTGCTGGTGCCGTCCTGGCTGGCGGGCCCCCGGTGGGCCGCCCTGGCGCTGACGGCTCTGCTGGCCGCCGCCCATCTGGCCGTGATGCCGCGCCGCCGCTTCGCGGTCCACCGCTGGGAGACCACCGACAGCGCGATCTACACCCAGACCGGCTGGCTGGTCGAGGAACGGCGGGTCGCCCCGATCTCCCGGGTGCAGACCATCGACCACGAACGCGGGCCGCTGGAGCGTTTCCTCGGCCTGACCACCGTCACCGTCACCACCGCGTCCTCGGCCGGCCCGTTGAAGATCCGCGGCCTGGCCGAGGACACCGCGAGCCGGCTCACCGCCGATCTCACCGCCGCCGTCAGGTCCGGCACGGGGGACGCCACATGACCGCCGTCTCCGCCCCGCCCGCCGAGGCGCCGGCCGGCCCGGAGGTGTGGCGGCGGCTCAGCCCGCGGATGCTGCTGGTCCACCCGGTGCGCGAACTCGCCAAGGTGCTGCCGCTGGTGGTGCCCGCCTACCTGTTCGGGCGCAGCTCCGGGCACCACAACAACTGGGCGTACCTGGTGACCGCGCTCGCGGTCGGCGCCGGCCTGCTGCGCTGGTGGACCACCCGCTACCGGGTCGTCCCGGGCCTGGTGGAGCTGCGGCACGGCCTGCTGATCCGCCGCCACATCGCGGTGCCCGCCGACCGGGTGCGCACCGTCGACCTGCATGCCGGCGCCGCGCACCGGGTGCTGGGCCTGGCCACCGTCACCGTCGGCACCGGGCAGGCGGCGACCCGGCGCGGGGACCGGCTGAAGCTGGACGCGCTGCTGCGCCCGGAGGCGCTGGCGCTGCGCGAGGAACTGCTCGGCGGCGCACCGGCCGCCGCCGGGGCCGCCGCGACGGGCGAGGCGCGCGAGGCGCCCGGCACCGTGCTGCTGCGGTTCTCGCCCGGCTGGCTGCGGTACGCGCCGTTCGCGCTGACCGGGTTCCTGCCGCTGGCGGCGATCGGCCTGTCGCTGGTCGGCCCGATGGCCGACCTGGTGCGGCAGACCCCGATCGGGTCGGTGGTGGAGTGGCTGCTGCACGTCGACTCGCTCGGCCCGCGCGCGGTGCGGCTGCCGCTGGTGCTGCTGCTCACCGGCACCGCGATCAACCTGCTGACCTTCGCCGAGCGCACCATCGGCTTCACCCTGGTGCGCCGCCCCGGCGGGGCACTGGAGATCGGGCACGGCCTGGTCAACCGGCGGGCGATCGCGCTGGAGAAGCGCCGGGTGTACGGCGTCGAGCTGGCCGAGAACCTGCCGGTGCGGCTGCTCGGCGGCGCCCGCTGCACGGCCGTCGCGACGGTCGCGCACCGCGAGCGCGGCGGCCCGCCGCTGGTCCCGGCCGCGCCGGCGGCGACCGCGCTGGCGGTGGCCGCCGAGGTGCTGGGCGGCGACGGCCCGCTGCGCGCACCGCTGGTCGGGCACGGCCCGCGGGCCCGCACCCGCCGGCTGACCAGGGCGCTGGGCGGCTGGGCGCTGGGGCTGGCGCTGCTCGGCGCGGCGGCGGCGCTGGACCAGCTGCCGCCGTGGTGCGCGCTCGGCTGGGCGGCGCTGCTGCCGTTCACCGTGCCGCTGGCCCTGGACCGGTACCGCTCGCTGGGGCACGCCGTGGCGGACGGCTTCCTGGTGTCCCGGCACGGTTCGCTGGTGCGCCGCCGGGCGGTGCTGTCGGGCGAGGGCGTGATCGGCTGGAACCTGCGCCGCTCCTGGGGCCAGCGCCGGGCCGGGCTGGTGACGCTCACCGCGACCACGGCCGCGGGGCGCAAGAAGTACGCGGTGCCCGACCTGCCCGTCGAGCAGCTGCCGGAGCTGGCCGAGCAGGTGCTGCCCGGCCTGCTCGCCCCGTTCCTGGTGGCCGAGCAGGTGCCCGGGCAGCACACCGGCTGAGCCCTCCCCACCACGAGGAGCGCCTCCCGGCGGGATTCCCGCGGGGAGGCGCTTTCGTGGGGGGTCGGGACGGTGGACCGGGATCAGTCGGTGAAGCACTCCTCGGCGATCCGCACCCGGCGGTTGCCGAACGCGATCCGGTCGAGGATCTTGCGCCCCAGCGGGGTGCGCTGGACGACCGCCGCCAGCTTCGGCCGGATCTTCGCGGCCAGCCCGCCCCGGGACAGCATCGCCTTGCTCTGCAGGCCCTGGAGCTTCATGGTCGCCGCGATGTCCGGCCCGCGCAGGGTCTCGAACTCGCCCAGCCGGGCCGCCGAGGTGTCCCCGTCGGCCAGTGCCCGCACCAGGATCGGGTGCAGCACCACGGCGTCCTGGACGGCCAGGTTGATGCCCTGCGCGCCGATCGGGCTGTGGGTGTGCGCGGCGTCGCCGATCAGCACCAGGCCGTCGGCGGCCCAGCGGTCGGCCCGGCCGGAGAACACGTCGAGCAGCGTGACGTCGCGGGTGGAGCGGATCTGGTCCCGGATCAGCCCGGCGTACGGCGGGATCGCCGCGGCCAGCTGCTCGCGGATGTGCTCGATGCCGTGGACGGCGACCTCCTGGTAGCCCTTGTGCGGCAGGGTCCAGCCGATCTGCGCGCTGTCCGGGTACGAGTCGTACGCCAGCACCGGGTTGCCGCCGTCGCGGAACACCCGCACGTCGCGGCGCTCGCCCGGGGTGCGGTCGGGCAGCTTGAGTTTGAACCAGAGCACGTCCAGGTCGAACGCCTCGGTGCGGCCGGCCTCGATCCCGGCCAGCCGGCGCACCTTGGAGTACCGCCCGTCGGCGCCGACCACCACGGGCGCGCGGACGGTCAGTGTTCCCGCCCGGACGCCGGTGGTGCGGCCGCCGTCCTGGAGCAGTTCGCCGACCCGGTGGCCGTCGAAGTACGCGAAGCCCTCGAACTTCTCGCAGTGCAGCAGCAGTTCGTCCAGCAGGTGGGCCTGCGGCAGGCTCAGCAGGTGGTCGTGCGGGGCGGGCAGGCGGCGGTAGTCGATGTCGAGCAGCACCCGCTCGCCCTCGACGAGGCGGAACCGCTCGTGCTCGTGCGCGCCGCGGGCCCGGGCGCCGGACAGCACGCCGAGCCGGTCCAGCAGCGCCATCGCACCGGGCTGCAGGATCTCGCCGCGGAACTCCCGCTGGTGGGCGCGGGCCCGCTCGACCACCGCCACCCGCAGCCCGGACTTCAGCAGCAGCAGCGCCAGCACCAGCCCGGCCGGCCCGGCGCCGACCACGCAGACGTCCGCCTCGGCCTCCCGGCCGGTGTCCTCGCTCATGCCGTTCCTCTCCGGTGCAGGGGGATTTACAGGAGGCCCAGGCCGCCGTCGGCCGTGATGGTCTGGCCGTGCAACCAGGCCGCCTCGGGGCTGCACAGCAGCGCGACCACGTCGGCCAGGTCCTCGGGGGTGGTGAGCCGGCCGGCCGGGGTGCGGGCGGCGAGCATCGCGGCGACCTCGGGCTGCGGGGTGGCCGGGCCCTTGTCGATCTTCGCGGTGGAGACCGCGTTGACGGTGATGCCGCGACCGGCCAGTTCGACGGCCAGGTAGCGCACCAGCGACTCCAGCGCGGCCTTGGCGACGCCCGCGGCGACGTACCGGGGCACCACGGAGCGGGCCCCGGAGCTGGAGACGGCGACGATCCGGCCCGGTCCGCCGCCCATCAGCTCGGCGATCGCGGCCCCGCCGCGCAGCAGCGGGTCGAGCGCGGCGCCGACGGCGGCGGTGACGGCGGCGGCGTCCCCGCCGACGGCGGTGGTGGGCCGCCACGGCGCGGCGTTGTGCACGAACACGTCGAGCCGGCCGCACCGGTCACGGACCTCGCCGAGCAGCAGCTCCAGGCCCGCCGCAGTGGTGATGTCGGCGCGGACGGCGTGCGCGCTGCCCTTGAGTCCGTCGAGCTGCTCGACGGCCCGGGCGGCGTCCTGCTCGGAGTGCGCGTAGTTGAGCACCACCCGGGCGCCCCCGGCGCAGAGCCGGCGGGCGACCGCCAGCCCCACGCCGCGGGTCGCCCCGGTGACGACCGCGGTCTTCCCGGACAGCCCGAGGTCGGACGGCTCAGGCACCGTCGGCCGCCGGGGCGGTGCGGGTGCCGGCCACCGGCGCGGTCAGCTGCGTCTCGACGGTGGCGAGCGCGGCCAGGTCGGCGTACTCGGGCAGCTCGCGGGCGGCCTGCCAGTCCTGCTCGCTCGCCCAGCGGGTGAGCGCCGTGTAGCCGCCGGGCCGCATCAGCGCCTTGGCCAGGTCGGCGTGCCCGAAGCCGCCGGACCGCTGCCCGGCCTCGATCCAACTGCCGTACGCCGCCTCGAACTTGTCGGCGTCCTCGGTGACGGTGAAGCGCTCCACGACCAGCACCGCGCCGTCCCCGGCGGCCTCACCGTCCACCCGCAGCACGCCCATCGACGGCTCGGCCTGGACGTCCACGATCCGGTGGAACTCCTCGGCGTGCGCCTTGAAGGTGTCGCTGCCCAGCACCTGCTGGAAGTCGCCGGGGGTGGCCCACCAACCGAAGTTGACGTACACCTCGGGCCGGTCGGCGGCCCGGACGGCCTGGTGCGCGCGGAACCCGAACTGGGCGCGCATCCACTGGACGTGGTCCAGGAAGCGCTCCTCGAAGGCGTCGCCGCCGGCCGGGTCCTTGAGGGTGAAGGTGTTGATGACGGTGAACTGCGGGGCGGCCATCTCCTGGCTCCCTTCCGTTGGGGGGTCGGCGAGGCCCAGGCGGGCGGCGAACTGCCCGGCCAGGACGCGCCGTTGGATCTTTCCGTTGCCCGAGCGCGGGATCGACTCGACCGCCTCGGCGTGCACCGGCCGCTGGTAGTACGGCAGTTCGCCGCCCACCTGCTCGACCACCTCGGCGAGCCGCCCGGGCTCGTCGAGCACCAGCAGGGCGCCGGCCACCCGGTAGCCCTGCCCGTCGGGCAGGCCGACCACGACCGCCTCCTGCACCAGCGGGTGCGCGGTGAGCACCTGCTCGACCTCGGACGGGGCGACCAGGAAGTTGTCGACCTTGAAGACGTCGCCGAGCCGGTCGATCAGGAACAGCCGGCCCTGCTCGTCGATCCGGCCGATGTCGCCGGTGGTGAACCACTCGCCCGGGGCGAGGTCCGGCCCGCCGAGGTAGCCCTTCATCACCTGCGGCCCGCGCAGCTGCACTTCGCCGGTCTGCCCGGCGGTCAGCTCGGCGCCGGTGTCCAGGTCCACCACCCGGCACTCGGTGCCCGGCACGGTCCGGCCGACCGAGCCGTGCACGGGGTGCTCGGGGTCGTCGCTGTGGGTCAGCGGGGAGGTCTCGGCCAGGCCGTAGCCCTGGAACACCGGGATGCCGAAGCGCTCGGTGAGCCGGCCCGCGGCCTCCACCGGCAGCGCGGAGCCGCCGGAGGCGATCCGCGTGACGGTGCCGAGCGCCAGCCCGTCGAGGGCCGGGTCGGCGGCCAGCCGGGCCAGGCGCACCGGCAGGCTGTAGAAGTGCGTCGCGCCGTGGGCGTTGGCGGCGTGCACCGCGTCCACCGGCTCGGGGTCGGCGCACAGCACCTGGGTGGCGGCCGCGGCGACCGCCGAGTTGAGGTGCATCGGGTGGTAGGTCGGCAGGTGGTTGAGGGTGACGGCGGCGGCGTCCAGCAGGTGCGCGGCGGCGATCTGACCGGCGTTCACCGTGAGGTTGCGGTGGGTGAGCCGGACGGCCTTCGGCAGGCCGGTGGTGCCGCTGGTGAACTGCAGGCAGGCGGTGTCGTCCAGCTCCACAGCGGGCGGCTGCCAGCCGTCGCCGGTGGGCGCGCCCTCGATGAGCGCGGCCAGCGTCTCGGCCTCCCCGTCGTCCGCGCCGCCGATCAGCACCACCTCGCGCAGCTCCGGCAGGTTGGCCCGCACCGCGTTCAGCTTGGGCAGCAGGCCGGCGTCCACGAACGCCAGCCGGGCCCGGCTGGTGGCCAGCACGTGCTGCACCCCGATCTCCGGGATCAGCGGGTTGACCACCGCCACCACCTGCCCGGCGCGCGCGGCGCCGTAGTAGGCGACCGCGAAGTCCGGGTGCAGCGCCGAGGCCACCGCGACGGTGCCGGGCCCGTCCAGGCGCCCGGCCAGCGCCCGGGCCACCGCGGTGGCCCGGGCGTCCAGGGTGGCGAAGTCCAGCTCGGCGCCCTCGACGCCGGTGACGGCGACCCGCCCGGGGTGGGCGGCGGCCGCCTGCGCCGGCAGCGAGTCCAGCCGCCCGGGTCCGGGCAGCGGCCGGTCAGCCACGGCGGGCCTCCGCGAACGCCATCGCGTGCTTCAGCGTGGTGGTGCTGTTGGTGGACAGCGCCCGGTGCACGTACTCCCGCGCGTCGGCGACGGTCTTGCCCTCGCCGAGGATCTTCTCGACCGCCGACGGCTTGAGGGTGACGGTGTGCCGGGAGGTGACGTCCACGCCGCCGTCCGCCTCGACGATGGTCCAGCGGCCGGTGTGCGCGGTCATCAGCGCCGGGACGGCGATCTGCTTGTAGACGATGCGGTCCTCGCCGAACACCACCCGGATCGACTTGGTGGTGTGCACCGAGCCGTCCGCGGTGCTGGTGTCCATCGTCATCACCTGGACGCCGGGGACATCCTCCTGGAGGTCCAGCGCGGCGACGTGCGGCAGCCGCTCCGGCCACAGGTCGGCCCGGTTGAGGAAGTCGAAGACGTCCGCACCGGCGCCGGCCACGTGCACCGTGTCGTCGAAGCTGAACACCAACTCGTCCAGCTCGCCGCCGAGTTCGGCGATCTGCTTGATCCCGGCCAGCTCGGACTCGCTGTTGCGGTCCAGCGCCGAGTTGATCCACTCGACGTTCTCCGGGAGGTCGTCGACCGCGGTGAAGTCGTGGTACAGCTCCAGCAGCGAGGTGCTCTCGTCGATCGCGGTGACCAGCCAGGTGCCGCTCATCGACGCCACCGGCGGGGTCGAGATCTCCTGGCGGAAGGTCACCTTCAGGCCGGCCGCGTCCAGCTCGCGGCGCGACACCCAGGTCTTCACCTCGCCGTTCGCGGTCGCCCAGATCCGGATCCGCTCACTTCCCTCGGACTGCTCCAGGTGCTCGACGTGCACGTTCGGCGCGAAGTACTGCGGCCAGGTGGTGACGTCCGCGACGATCCCGTACACCGCCTCGGCGGGCGCGGCGACGGTAGTGCTGTGGACGGTGCGGTGCTGCTCGGACATGTCGGTGCCTCCTTCTGCGTTCAGCCCGGCGGGATCAGTAGTTGCCCAGACCGCCACAGACGTTCAACGCCTGCGCGGTGATGGAAGCGGCGGTGTCGGTCACCAGGTAACCGACCAGGCCGGCCACCTCCTCGGGCGACGAGTAGCGGCCGAGCGGGATCTTCGCCTGGAAGCGCTCCAGGATCTGCTCCTCGGTGGCGTCGTACGCGGCCGCGTACCCCTGCCGCACCCGCTGCGCCATCGGCGTCTCCACGTAACCCGGGCACACCGCGTTGACCGTGACCCCGGTCTTCGCCAGCTCCAGGCCCAGTGCCTTGGTGAAACCCACCACCGCGTGCTTCGACGCCGAGTACGGGGCACCCAGCACCACGCCCTGCTTGCCGCCCGTGGACGCGATGTTGATCACCCGGCCCCAGCCGCGCTCCTGCAGACCGCCCCGGTTGAGCACCTCACGGGTGGTCAGGAACACGCTGTTCAGGTTGGTGTCGATCACGTCGTACCAGAGCTCGTCGGCGATCTTCGCGGTCACACCGCCGCCGCTGCGCCCGGCGTTGTTCACCAGCACGTCGATCCGGCCGTACTGCTCCAGCGCGGCGTCCACCAGCGCCTTCACCTGCTCGGGCTTGCGGATGTCGGCGGTCGTACCGGCCACCTCCAGGCCCTCGGCCCGCAGCTCCTTCACGGTCGACTCCACCGCGTCCGCGCTGCGCGCGCAGATGAACACCGCCAGGCCGCTCGCCGCCAGACCGCGGGCCACTGCCAGACCGATACCGCTGGTGGCACCCGTCACCAGGGCCACCCGCTGCTCGCCGCTCATCGCTGCACTCCTCTCGAAATCCCTCGTCAACGGCGAACAGGGTGCCGACGCCGTCTCGACAGCCGATCGAGCCGCACTCGGACACCCCCGCTCCAGTTCCGTTCAAGGCACCCACGACCCCGGACGGCGACGCTGCGAGAGACCTCACCGGCCAGGAAAGGACTTCCCCATGACCGCGACGGAGCAGGTGCCCGCCACCGCCACCGCCGAGCTGTACTTCCAGGTCCAGCAGTTCCTCGCGTCCCAGATGCAGCTGCTCGACAGCGGCCGGGTCGCCGAATGGGCCGCCACCTTCACCGAGGACGGCGTCTTCGCCGCCAACGCCCACCCCGAGCCCGCCGCCGGCCGCGCCGCCATCACCGCCGCCGCCCAGGCCGCGACCGACGCGTACGCCGCCAAGGGCATCCAGCGCCGCCACTGGCTCGGCATGGTCGCCGTCGAACCCCGCGACGAGAACACCGCCTTCGTCCGCAGCTACGCCCTCGTCATCGAAACCCCGAAGGGCGGCCAGGCCGCGATCCGGGTCAGCACCCTCTGCGAGGACCTCCTCGTCCGCGAATCCGGCCACTGGCTCGTCCAGCACCGCCAGGTCACCCGCGACGACCTCTGACCCACCCCCCAAGCCGCTGTGCCCGCCGCCACTCCCCCCTGGCCGGCGGGCACAGCCATGCCCAAGTCGCCACGCGCAGCACGAAGATCGCCACCGGACGCAAACCCCGCCCTGACGGGGGTACTCATACCAAGTGCCCCCAGGCACGGACCGCCGGCCAGGCGCGAGTACGGCACGCCCTCCCACCGCGCGAACCGCCGCCGGGCCCAAGTCGCCACGCGC
>NZ_JBHWEN010000008.1:17650-18163 GCF_042734215.1 Kitasatospora sp. NPDC059673
AACCCCACGCGAAGCGCAAACCCCGCACTGACTGGGGTACTCGTACCAAGTGCCCCCAGGCACGGACCGCCGGCCAGGCGCGAGTACGGCACGCCTTCCCACCGCGCGAACCGCCGCCGGGCCCAAGTCGCCACGCGCAGCACGAAGATCGTCGCCAGGCGCGAGCCACCGCGCGAAGCGCAAAGCCCCCTTAGCCCCCCGTGCCCCACGCGGAGCGCAAAGGCGCTCGCGGCGCCAGCCGGCGACAGCTACCACACACTCGGCAGCGCGCAAGCTCCCGCAGCACCGCAGCACGACACTCTCCTACGGCGCGAGCCACCGCGCGAAGCGCAAACCTCCCGACGCCCGCCGCCCCGCGCGGAACGCACGGCACTCGCGGCGCGCAAGCTCCCGCAGCACCGCAGCACGACACTCCCGTACGGCGCGAGCCACCGCGCGAAGCGCAAACCTCCCGACGCCCGCCGCCCCGCGCGGAACGCACGGCACTCGCGGCGCGCAAGCTCCCGCAGCACC